>NZ_BAAILN010000138.1:126082-168061 GCF_054589155.1 Burkholderia sp. 3C | reverse complement strand
AACGCCACGCGAGCGCTCGCGAGCGCCGCACCATCGCCGGTGCGTGCCGGCGTCGGCGTCGGCGACGACGCCTGCGCCACGCGCGAACCCGGCTTCGACGCCGACGTGCCGCACCCCGCCACGCCATCGCCGCGCATCGCACCCGGCATCGCATTCAGCGCGATCATGACCGCGCCACCCGCTCGCCGCTGTCGTTGCCGACGCCGCCGCCGTGTGCATACGCGTGCCACCCGGCGCGCCGCATGCCGAGCGCGGCGAGGTCGTGCGCGAGCCGCGCCGATTCGATGTCGAGCATGTCGATCGCGTCGCGGTGCGCGATGCGCAACAGCGCAACCGCGCGGTGTTCGGTCACGTTCACGCGCGAGCGCGAAGCCATGCCGCTCGCGACATCGCGCGCCTGCCGATCGAGTATCGTCAGCGCGGCAATGTCACAACGCTCGGTCGCGGCGCGCACGCGCGCGGCGAGTTCCAGCAGATTTCGGGTGTCGTCCACGGTGTTATCCATAATGTCGGTCGACGCCGGCCCACGCGTCGCGCAAGGTGGTGACGAGCACGCTGACTTCGTCGACGAGCGCCGTGTTCAGCGTCAGGCCGGCTTCGTTCAGCCGCCACGAGCAGAATTCATAGAGCCGCGCGAGATCGCGCACGACGTCGCTGCCGGAGTCGAAATCGAGCGCGCTCGTCAGGCCGTTGAGCATGCCGATGCATTTGCCGATGCCGGCGCCCTTCGCCTCGAAGCGGCGCCCTTCGATATGGCCGCGCACGCGCGCCATTTCGTCGAGCAGGCCGTCCATCAGCACGATCACGAGTTGCACCGGCGAAGCGCTCGCCGTGCGCGCGTCCAGATCCGCCGTGTGATAACCACCGTAGCCGATCGCGCTCATCACGATTTGCCCCCGCCGAACGACGGCAGGCTTTCGAGGATCGCCAGCGTGTTCTTCATGTTGGTCTGCAACGTTTCGACGCGCGTGAACTGCGCGAGATAGCGGTTGTAGACACGAATGTATTGATCCTCGAGCGACGACGCCTTCTTGCTCAACGATTTCTCAATCTCCTGCATCGACGTCTGGCGGCTGTGGATATGGCCATCGGTGGCCGAGGTCCAGGTCTTCAGGTAATCGTCCATGCGCCGCGCGAGGCCGTCGGTATCGTCCGAGAACAGCGCATCGAGCCCCTGCGGCTGCTTCGCGAGCATCGCATCGAGCTGCTTGCGATCGAGCGACAGCGTGCCGTTGCGATCCGCCGAGATGCCGTAGTCGAGCAGGCGCACACCATCGACGTCGCCGCGCAGCAGCGCATTCATCCGCTGCTGCAACGCGCGCACGCCGGCATCGCCCGCGAACGGCCCTGCCTCGCCCGTCTCACCGCCGTTCTTCGACAGCGCCGAGATCTCGCTCATCAGCGCGTTATAGGCGTCGACGAACGCCTGCACGTTCTCGGCGGTGCCATCGGCATCGGCCTTGATCTCGAGCCCGAGCGGTGCTTCGCCGTCGCGCATCGCACGGGTGAACGTGACGCTCACGCCCTCGATGCCGGTGAAGGTGTTCGATGCCTGCTGCACGCGCGTGCCGCTGGCCTTGCCGCCGTACCAGATGATCGCGTCGCGCGCGGCGGCGAGTTCGGACGGCGCGTTCAGCGACGCCGCGAGCCCGGCGTCGCCGAGCCCCGACGTATCGAGCGTGATGCGCCCCCCGTCACCAGTCCGGCCGGCATTCAGCACCAGCTGCTGCGTGCCGTTCAGGGTGAGAATCGACGCGCTGACCCGGCCGTCGTTGCCGGCCGCGGTATTGATCGCGCGGGCGATCTCGGCGGGGCTGAGGTTGCCGGACGCGTCGGCCTTCGCGGCGGACAGATCCACATCGAACGTCGTGCCGTCGGCGAGCGACACGCCGAGCGTGCCGGCACCCGCCGCCGCGACCGGCTGCATGCCGGCGAACGCCACCTGATGTGCCGACGCCAGTTGCTCGACGAAGAACGCGTGCGACCCCGGCCGCGCGCCGGCCGCGACCGACACGCTGCCGGCCGCCGAATCCGACAGCGCCGCCGCGTGCTTCTGCATCCCGGCGGTGCCGGCCAGGCCCTTAATCGCACTCTGGAACGTCGTCAGGGCCGTCTGCAGCTTGGTCAGCGCGGCGCGGGTGGCCGCGTTGCGCGCCTGCTGGTTCTTCAGACGGCTCGTCGCATGCGACATCGTGATGTCGGCGAGACTCTTGGCCGTATCGATGGGATTTCCGAGATCGAGCATGAGGCTTCCTGTCAGGAAAAAGGAGTGGATGTGACGTGCCGGCGCAGTGCCGCCTGCGTGGCGAGCTGGTCCTGCTGCTTCTGTTGCTTGCGCTGCGCGTCGTCGCGCAGCGCCGCGCGCTTGGCCGCCAGCACGTGCGTCAGCCGACGGTGTTTCAGCAGCGCACCGGTCAGCGCGGCGCGGTGCGCGTCGAGCGTGGCTTCGTGACGCATGAGGTCGTCGGCATGGGCGTGGACCATCGTGATCAGTTGCATCCGGTAGTTCGCGCCGTTGAGCGCGAGCGCCGCGTGCGCCGCGCCGAGGCCGGCGTGCCCGCTCGCCGCGGCGTCGGCGAGCAGGTGCTCCATGCTCGCCAGGTTGCGCCGGTACCGCTCGCGCAGCGCTTCCTGGTCGGCCAGCTCGCGGCGCAGGCGCTCGACCTCGCGATCGCGCAGCGCGACGAGCCGCGCGAGGCTGGCGACGGTGCGTCCGGTGCTCATGCGACGAGCGCCGCGAGCCGCGCCAGCGTGTCGGCATGGGTGCCGCGCTCGTCGGGACGCTGCCGCAGGAAATCGGCGATCGGCGGATAACGCTCGACCGCGCGGTCGGTCAGCGGATCGGCACCCGCGACGTAGCCGCCGAGCGGGATCAGGTCGCGGATCTGCGCGTAGCGCGAGAGCATCGCGCTCACGTCGCGCGCGGCGTCGCGCTGCGCGTCGGAGGCGACCAGCGACATGCAGCGGCTGACCGAACGCGTGACGTCGATCGCCGGAAAATGCCCGTCGGTCGCGAGATCGCGCGACAGCATGATGTGGCCGTCGAGAATCGCGCGCGCGGTATCGACGACCGGGTCCTGCTCGTCGTCGCCTTCCGCGAGCACCGTGTAGATCGCGCTCATCGTGCCGGCGCCCTCGCCGTTGCCGGCCGTCTCGACCAGTTGCGGCAGCAGGCCGAACACCGACGGCGGATAGCCGCGCGTGGCCGGCGGCTCGCCGAGCGCCAGCGCCATCTCGCGCTGGGCCATCGCATAGCGGGTGAGCGAATCGACCAGCAGCAGCACGTGCTGCCCCGCGTCGCGGAAATGCGCGGCGATCGCATGGCACAGCTCGGTCGCGGCCATCCGCATCGCCGCCGATTCGTCGGCGGGCGCGACCACCACGATTGCCTTCTTCAGGCCGTCGGGGCCGAGCGCGTGCTCGACGAACTCGCGCACCTCGCGGCCCCGCTCGCCGATCAGGCCGACCACCACGACATCCGCCGCGGTGTGCCGGGTGATCATGCCGAGCAGCACGCTCTTGCCGACGCCGCTGCCCGCGAACAGCCCGACGCGCTGGCCGCGCCCGAGCGTCAGCAGCGCATCGATCGCGCGCACGCCGACATCCAGGACGCCAGCCACCGGGCGCTTGCGCATCGGGTTCACACGCGGCGCGCTGGGCGGCAGCATGGCGTCGCCGGTCAGCGGGCCGAGGCCGTCGAGCGGCTCGCCCACGCCGTCGATCACCCGGCCGCACCATGCGGGGCCGATCGCCAGCGTGCGTTCCTCGGCGTCCGCGATCACCCGGGCGCCGGCAACGAGGCCGCTCGCGCGGCGAAACGGCATCAGGTACGACGTGTTCTCGCGAAAGCCGACCACCCGCGCGTCGAGCCAGCCGCCGCCGGTGGTTTCGATCCGCGCGCGCCGGCCGGTCTCGAACGCGTAGCCGGTAGCTTCGAGCATCATCCCGGACACGGCGCTCAGGCGGCCGACCGGCCGGGCGACCGGAATGTCGCCGAGCGTGAACGGGGCGAAGGGCGCAGAGGGCGTGCGGGTCATGGGCGATCCGGATCGGGGGCGATGGCGGGGTGGGGGCCGGGCGCCGCGCGATCGGCTGCGTGCACGGTTGCATGTGCCCCTTGGGCGCCGGGTTGCGCTGGCGGCTTCGACGTTGGCTCGGGGCTCCGCGCGAGATTCGATTCCGGCGTTGGGGCGGCTGTCGGCTCCGGGGTCGGCTCCGGCACCGGCGTGCTCGACGGCGTCGCCGATGTGGCGGCCACGGACGGGGGCGCCGTCGTGAATGCGTCAGCCACCGGCATCTCCACCTTCGTCGCCATCGCCATCTCCGGCGCGGCCAGATGCGCACCGATCCGCTCGATACAGGCCGCGAGGCGCTGCGCGCAGCCCGCGTCGAGTTCCTGGCCGCCCGCGCTGACGCGGCACTCGCCCCCATCGAGCGACGGATCGGGCGTCAACGTCCAGCGTGCCGCGTGCTCGGGCAACACCGCGACGATGCGGCGGTATTCGTCCGGATTCAGCCGCACGGCGACCGCTTCCGGCACCTGCGGCAGCAACGTCAGCGCCTCGTCGACGCAGGCGAGCAGACGCTCGGGGCGCGCCTCCAGTTCACCGCGAATCACCTGCCGCGCCGCCTGTTCGACCAGTTGCGCGATCTGCTCGCGCACCGCCGCCCGCGACGCATGCTGCGCCTCCGTGAAGCCCGCCACGAGTGACGCGAGCGGCTGCGCGAGCGCATCCAGCGCGTCGCGTGCCGCCCGCCGCGCGGCAGCCGCGCCGGCCTGCTCGCCTTCGGCGTAGCCGGCCTCGCGACCTTCGGCAAACCCCGCGCGGCGCGCGGCATCGAGCGCCTCGGCGGCAACCCGCGCGGCCGGTTCACCGGCCTCGCACGCGCGCCCCGGCCTGCCGCCGAGCGGCGCGCTCCCGGTATCGCTCAGGCCGCTCGACGGCTCGGCCCGGCGCGCAAGCGACGGAAACACATGACGGCGATAACGCTGCATCACGCTGCATCCTCGGCGACGAGTTGCAACTCGATATCGCCGTCGTCCGAGAGTTCCTTCACGCGAGCCATGATGTCGCGACGTGCCTGCGCGACGCGGCTGGCCGGCACCGGGCCGGTGCGCTTGAGCATCTCCTCGAAGGCCTGCACCGAACGGCGCGGCATCGAGTGCAGCAGCGCATCGAGCAAACTCTGCTCGGCGCCGCGCAACGCGACGCCCCACGGTTCGAGCCCGATTGCCTCGAGGATCGCGGCGATGGTCGCGTCGCTCTGGCGCGCGAGGATCGAGAAGTCGTAGATCCGCGCCTCGACCTCGGCCACCAGCGCCGGATCGTGTGCGCGCAGCAGTTCGATCAGTTGCGCGCGATCGCCCGGCAAGCGGTTGATGATCTCGGCCGCCTGCCGCGTGCCTTCAACGGCGGTGCTTTGCGTATCCAGATTCGCGATGCACGCATCGACGACCGATTCCAGATCGCGCAGCACCTCGAAATCGATCTCCTTGAGCCGGCCGATATGCAGCAGCACGGTTTCGCGCGCGTCGGCGGGCAGCGCATGAATCACCTGGCTCGCCTGCTCGGGCGGCAGGAACGCGAGAAACATCGCCTGCATCCGCTCGTGCTCGCGGCCGAGACGATCGGCGAGCCATTGCGGCTGCGCCCACTGGAGCCGCGCGATCTTCGGGCCGATCACGTCCCCGTAGATGCGGTTCAGCACGCTGCTCGACACCACTTCGCCGAGCGCCATGTCGAGCGAGCGTTGCAGGAACGAGCGCGACGCGCCGCGCACGCTGCTCTGCGCGCGAAACGCGTCGAAGAAGCGGTGGATCGTCTGCTGCACGGCCTCGACCTTTACGCCGTTCATGCGCGACATCACGAGCGTCACGCCGAGCAGTTCCTCGCGCGACAGGCAACGCAGCACGCCGGCGGCCGCTTCCTCACCCATGCTGAGGAGGATCACCGCCGCGCGCTCGACCGGCGACAGCGGGGTCGGGCTGGCCGCCGACACGGCGGGCACGGCAAGCGCACCGGCGGCATCGGTCGCTGCCGCGCCGCGGGAGGTGTCCACCAGGTTCGTGCCGGCAGCCGGCGCTTTATTCCGCTTGGTCATGGTTCCTGATCCACGGTTTGATCACTTCGGCGACGCGCTCCGGGTCCTGGCCCGACAGCAGGCGCAGATGGTCGATCAGTACGTCGACGTCGGAGCCAGCGGGCGGCAGGTCGGGATGCGCGGCGAGCAGCGGCATCGGCGCGCCGCCTGCCATCGCCGGCCGGCCACGGTCGAGCAGGCCGGGGGCAGCCGGCGGATTCGCAGTGCCGTCACCATCGCCCGGGCGATCGTCGCGACGGCCGTTGTCGGCCCACTGGCGGGCCAGCTTCAGCAGCGGGCGGAACACGAAGAGGAACGCCAGCAGCGCGCCGAGCGCATACGCGGCCCAGGTGCCGGCCGAGACGAGGGTGTCCGGCTCCTTCCACCACGGCACCTCGGGCGCCCGCGGCACGGCGCGGAAATCGAGCGCGGACACCACGAGGCTGTCCGAGCGCTGCGCATCGATGCCGAGGCCGTTACGCAGCAGGCGTTCGATGTTCGCGATCTGTTCGGGGCTCCATGTTTTCGCGCCACCCGGCGCGGCCGCGTTGTTCAGCACCACGGCGACGTTGAGCTTCTTCAGCCGGCTCGGGCTGCGGCGGATCTGCACGACATTGCGGTCGTAGGCGTACTGACGCGTCTTCGCGTTTCTCGCGGAACGCGGCGCGTCCTGCGCGGCGCTTGCGGCCGACGGCGGCGCCGGACGATTCGACAGCGACCCCGGCACGCCGAGCGCGCTGCGGCCGGTGTCGCTTTCCTCGCGCACCGCCTCCTGCGTGACCTTCGGCGCCTCGCCGTACTGCTCGCGGGTTTCCTCCACGCGGTCGTTGTCCACCTCGGGCGTGACGCTCGCGCGGAAGTTGTTCTCGCCGAGCGTCGGCAGCAGGAGTTCGCGGATGCTGCGCAGCGTGTCGTCGCGCACCCGGTTGCCGACCTCGTTGTCGAGCGCCGTGCCGCCGAGCGACGGATCGATCCGCGCCGACAGGTAATCGCCGCGCTGATCGACCACCGCGACGTGCGCGGGATCGAGATTCGCGACGCTGCCGGCGACCAGTGCGACGATCGCCGAAATCTGTTCCTTCGTGAGCGTGCGGCCGGGCTTGAGCGTCAGCATCACCGACGCGGTGCTCTTGTCGCCGTCACCCAGAATGAACGACGACGATTTCGCGATCGACAGGTGCACACGGGCGGCGGCCACCGGATCGAGCGTCGTGATGCTCTGCGTGAGTTCGCCCTCCAGACCGCGGCGAAAGCGGACGTCCTGCACGAACTGGCTGACGCCGAGCGGATCGTTGCGGTCGACCTGTTCGAGGCCGGCCGGCGAACGCGCGACGACGCCTTTGGCGGCAAGCAGCATGCGCGCCGCGCCGAGCTGATCCTCTTCCACCATGACCTGGCCCGTGGTCGGGTGAATGCGGTAGCGGATCGCGTCGGTGTCGAGCGCCGCGATCATGTCGGCCACGGGGATCGATTCCTGCGCGCCGAACAGCGGCCGGAAGCGCGCGTCGCGGTGCTGCATCACCATCATCGCGAGCGCGCTGAGGCAGATCGCGAGGATCACGAGCGGCGTCAGCTTCGTCAGCGAGGCGACCGACGGCCAGCGCACGCGGCCGACCGGCAGCACGCGCGACAGGAGGGACTTGAGGGTATCTAGCACGGGCCGGTCCGCCGTCAGACCGGCATTTTGATGATGTCGTCGAACGCATTCATCATCTTGTTGCGGACCTGGATCATCATCGAGAACGACAGGCTGGCCTGCTGGCTGGTCAGCATCGCGCCGACCAGATCGTCGCTGTCGCCGGCATCGACGGCGGCGAGCCGTTCATCGGCCGCCTGCTGCTGGCCGTCGACGTGCGTGACTGCATCCTTGATGGCGGACGCGAAGCCGGCCCCCGCGCCGTCGGCGGATGCGCCGTTCGCGGCAATGTCGAGCGGCTCGGGCGCGAGGGCTCGGGGCGCGCGGATCGCGTCGAGCATCGGGCTCGTCAGGTCGGCGTTCATGCAGGGTCCCCCTGGGGATGTGGTCGTCAGGGGGGCGATTGTGTCGAGCGGCAGGCGGCGCCGCGAGAAATCTCAATAGAAGCTAAAGGGGGATGGGGCGGGTAGCGGCGCCTGGATGGTGAGGCAAAGGCCAGTGCGGGTCTTGCCAGGTCACTACCCGCGACTCGAACAAACCATGGCTTCGACGAGCACGGTTATCACAGCAGCTCTTTTTCAATATTGATTTGACACCGCGTTAGCGATTCGGTATCGGCATCAACGATGCCAAATCTGTATTTGCAGTATTCCGATAGCTCACCACGAATCCTGCTCGACAGTTGATCGACGGGCAGGACATCGCCTTCGTTGGCGAACGGGTTGACAAATTCCATTCTGAACGTCGGGAATTTTTTCAGGAAATATACTGCGGTGTATTCGTGATCGATGGACGAATAAAAATAACCGATATACAAATTGCACATCAAGAAAATCAACGACACAACAAAAAAAACCACCACCTTCCTTTTATTTCTCACGACCCATCGCTCCCTGGCTCAGACAATCCAAGCTGCGCCCGAATCGATTTTACAATGCTCATCCCCCAATTTCCCGGACACGCACGCCCTTTTTTATTTACCAACATTTGATATTCTCGATGCCCACCCAGACGACAAATACCGAAATAGTCGGCCAAAACTCTTGACAGCACCAAAGCCGCCTCAAGCTGCGACTCCGTCGGCTTATCGTGACGAACGATCACTTGATCTGTCACGATTTCTCGAATATTGCGAACCTTTTCCAATATCGACAAACCCCTGTACTCCTGATAGTACGCCTCCCCCGCTTGAACAAAGTCAGCCAAGAAAACAACACCAATCTTCCCCGTATTTCCACCACCGACGTGCTCCCCGATAAATCGAATATCACGAGCCTCATATATTTCGCCTTGACATGATATTGCATAATGATACCCAACATCAGAAAAAGCGACGCTGCGATTCATGTCATCGGCCTGCGCGCGCTGAATCTGCGCCATTGATGGCGCGCCACAAGAATAACTCCTTCCCGCATGGTGAATAACGATGTCTTTATAATCCCAATTACTCTCTCGCATACCTCCATGAGTTGGTTGAGCATGCCAACTCGAGCGTTCAATCAGTGCATACCCCTGCCGAGCAAGTGCATCAATAATTGCTTGCCGCGTCGCTGCGCGATTGTTAACAGGTACCACCATGGGAGCCATGGAATTTTCCGCAGAACATGTTTTCCCGCGCGACCAATGCTCGACTTTATAGTCACTCATTTCAAGATATCCAAACCGGTTCGAGCTCTCGTCTCGGGGTAGAAAAAATAACGTGCAAGCGAAACTCCTTCTCACCGTTCGTTCTGATAACGGCGTAACCCGCACCATTTGTTTCCCCAAACTGCCTTTTCTCATCCACATCGACAACATAACGTTGGTGCGGCAACGGAAGACCCGTTGAAGCATCCCGCACCAAAACGTGCCGGATATACTTTTCAGATATCGAATTGGACGCAACTCTTGAACTGAACCCCACTCCTGCAGATTTAGAATATTCAAAACTCTGGAACATGCTGCTTTGCGACGCAATCATCACTGGTGGCGGATCGCATTGACAAAGACAAATATCGCCTTCCAACGCTGGATCTTTTCCCATCATTACGCCCGGCCGTCTCTGGCCTTTTGGTGCGATTTGGCCTATCGACCGACATGTTGGGCAAATCACTTCTCCACCGATAAATGTCAATTCAACACCGTGATGCGTGCAATTACGAATCCCCTCGGCAGCACTTCCACCGGCCGACGATTTATCGCCCACCCTCAGATAATTTCGTCTCACGAATTTTCTCTCAGATATTGTTCGAATATTTTAGATACTGCAGAGGCGTTGCCCTCGGCAGGCGTTCCACCTGTCAAGCAAGCATTTCACACGTCGAAAAACTGCCGACCTAACAAGATCGGCATCGACGGTGAATAAGAACAACGAATCGGGAAGGCCCCTCGAACACGAAATTTCTGGTCATTTTTAGTACGAAAGTAGCGACGCAAAAATACTAGCGTCGATACCCTCGCAAGCCACAGCTCAAAATCACCCCGCCCTGACCCACATCACATTCATATCACCGCGCCCCGCCACTCCCCGCCGGCTTCTGACAAATCACCCCATACCACCCCAACCCCTTATAAGTCTCATACCCCGGCGTGGCCGCGAACGACACCGTCGTACGGTCGCTCTCCTGGTAAAACCCCGCCGCCGCGCCGTTGGTGCGCAGCCGGAACGTCTCCTGCAGCACGCCCTGCCCGTCCGAGCTGGCGATCACCCGAAACGACGCGTCCACGATCATGCAGCGCGTGCGCGACCACTCCTCGTCGCTGAACCGCACGCCCTTCACCACCGCCAGCGCCTGCGGCGCCCAGTCGAAGAAGATCACCAGCGCACCGAGCACGCGCCCGTCGGCCTGCCCGCCCTCGCGGATCGCGGTGGCGTACGACGCGACCTGCGCGTTCTGCAATTGCGGCATCGTCTCGACGTCGAACGCCACGTAATCGGCGCCGCTCGCGGTGCCCATCGCGGCCTGGAACCAGCGCGCGCCGTTCACCTTCTGCCCGGCCACCGGGTAGGTCGAGGCACGGCCGTTGGCCACCACGGTGCCCTCGGCGTCCACCACCCACAAATCCTTGTAGACGGTGTAGCTGTCGAGAATCACCGACAGCCGCTCGCTCGCATGCCGGCTCAACTCGTCGCTGTCGTAGGTCACGCAATCGACCAGCGCCGAATCGGTGGCCCACCAGCGCACGTCGCAGGATCGCTCGTAGAGGTTGCGGTCGACGATGTCGATCATGTTCAGCGCGAGATCGGCGCAACGCTGGCCGTCGTGCGCGTGCATGCGGTCGATCATGGTGTCGCCGAGCTCGGTCAGCCGCGTCAGCGAGCCGGCCAGCTCCTTGTTGAGAATGTCGGTGATCTCGCCGATGCGCTTGGACACATGCTTGACCTGATTGGCCACGACGGCGAAGCCCTTGCCCGCCTCGCCGGCGCGCGCGGCCTCGATCAGCGCGTTGAGGGCGAGAAAGGTGGTCTCGCGGTTGATGTCGTTGATGTCCCCGATCTTGCCGGTGGCAAGCCTGCGGACTTCATGCGTCAGGTCGACGATTGCGCGTGGATTGGCCATGTGTGTCACCCGTATGTTTTGTGTTGCCTTGCGTGTGCTGCTGTCGGTTTTAAGCAAACAACAGACCAATTTGCACAATTCGATCTCGCATGACCACGGGTGAAACGCGCGCGGCGTCGCTACAGGATTGTATTTACATAGGAAATGTTGGAATCGATGGCGCGCCGAAAGAACAGCGGGGCCACCGCCGCATCGCGCCAGGCGCGTTGCGCGCCTCAGGCCGGCGGCTCGCAGGCCCGCGAATGGTGCGCACGGCGCACCACGCAAGTGCCGCCACGCCGCTTCCGGCACGACCGGCACACCGTGCCATCGCCCGCGCCTACACCCGCGCCAACCGCCGCCCGCCTTCGCGCAGCGTCGCGTCATCCTTGCAGAATGCAAGCCGGACGATGCCGGTATTGCGGCGGTCCTGGTAGAAGCTCGCCAGCGGAATCGCGCCGACGCCATGCGTTTTCAGCAGGTCGAACACGAACGCGTTGTCGTCGAGGGTGGAGAGGCCGTCGAAGCGCGCGAGCATGAAGAAGCTGCCGCCGCACGGCAGCAGCGACAGCCGCGTGCCGGCCATCGATTCGATCAGCAGGTCGCGCTTGGCCTGATAGAACGCGGCCAGGTCGAGATAGCTGCGCGGCGCGGCGAGCATTTGCGCGAGCGCGGCCTGCAGCGGCGCCGGCGCGGAGAACACCACGTACTGATGCACCTTGCGGATCTCGGTGCTCAGTTCGGCCGGCGCGAGGCAATAGCCGACGCGCCAGCCGGTGGCGTGATACGTCTTGCCGAGCGACAGTGCGATCACGCTGCGCTCGGCCAGTTCGGGGTAGCGCGCGAGGCTCAGGTGCTCGCGCCCGTCGTACACCATGTGCTCGTACACCTCGTCCGACAAAATCACGATGTCGGTGCCGCGCGTGATGGCGGCCAGGCGTGCGATGTCGTCGGCGTCGAACGACATGCCGGTGGGGTTGTGCGGCGTGTTGACGATGATCATCCGGGTGCGCGGCGTGACGGCGGCGGCGACTTCGTCCCAGTCGATCCGCAACGTGTCGAGCCGGATGCCGATCGCCACGGGCGTGGCGCCCTGCAGGCGGATCGACGGCTCGTACACCTCGAACGCGGGCTCGAAGAAGATCACCTCGTCGCCGGCATGCACGAGCGCGGCGATGGCCGAATAGATCGCCTCGCTCGCCCCGGCGGTCACGGTGATCTCGCTGTCAGGGTGGTAGCGTGCGCCGTGCAACTGCTCGGTTTTCTCGGCAATCGCGGCCTTCAGTGGCCCGTAGCCGGCCATCGGTGCGTACTGGTTGAGGCCGGCCTGCATGGTCTGCCCGGCGTGAGCGATCAACGCCGGGTCGGTCGGAAACGACGGCGCGCCCTGCCAGAGATTCACGGCCTCGTGTCGAGCGGCCAGCTCGGCGATGCTCGAAAACACGGAAATGCCGCTTTGCGGCAGCTTGGTCGCGATTCGGCATGAATGGCGCATTCGGTGAACTCCTGGCTCGATGACGGCGCGCGCGAAGCCGCCGCGCCCGGGGCGCCAAGCTTCGCACAAGGGCTGGCGGCAGGCAACGAAGCGGCGCGCCCGATGTCCCAGCCGATTGACGAAAATTTGGCTCTATCGCACGGGACATCGACACCGCTACGCTGGCGTCATCCCTGTGCCGTGGCGCACCGCCACGGCCTCAACGAACGCCATCGGGAGTGTTTCTCATGAGTCAGACCGTATTCGTGGCCGGCGCAAGCGGCGTGATCGGCCGCGTGCTGGTGCCGTTGCTGGTGGAGGCAGGCTACGCCGTGCATGGCGCGACGCGCCGGGCAGAGCGAGCCGGGCAGATCGCGCAGCTCGGCGCGCAGCCGGTGATTGTCGACGTGTTCGATCAGGCAAGGTTGACGCGCGAACTGGAACGCATCGCGCCCGACGCCGTGATCCATCAATTGACCGACCTGCCCGCGGGCCTCGATCCGGCGCAGATGGCGCAGGCGATCGCCAATAACGCCCGCTTGCGCAGCGAAGGCACGCTGAGCCTGGTGCAGGCCGCGCTGGCGGCGGGCTGCCGGCGCATGGTCGCGCAGAGCATCGCCTGGGCCTATGCGCCCGGCGCGCAGCCGTACGACGAGGATCATCCGCTCGATCTGAATGCCGAGGGCGGCCGGCGCATTTCGGTGGGCGGTGTGGCCGCGCTCGAACAGGCGGTGCTGAACACGCCGCCGCTGCGCGGCGCGGTGCTGCGCTACGGCCGGCTGTACGGCCCCGACACCGGCGCCGACACGCCGCCGGCCGCGCCGGCAGTGCATGTCGACGATGCGGCGCGCGCCGCCCTGCTCGCGCTGCGCACCGAGGCAGCGGGCGCGTTCAACATCGTCGACGACAACGGCGAGGTGACCAACCGGAAAGCACGGCAGGTGCTGGACTGGACGCCCGGCGCGCACGGCTGAAAAACAGAGGGAACGGCGGAGGTCGATACGCGGCGGGAAGACCGCGACGAAAAACAGGGCAATAAAACGCGGAGAAAAACCGCCCCGATCTCAAGCGCGCGGAAACTCCGCGGTCACCGTCAAGCCGCGCCCGTTCGCCCCGTCGTCGAGCCGCAGCGTGGCGCGATGCGCCCGCGCGATCTCGCGCACGATCGCCAGCCCGAGCCCGCTGCCCGGCTGCGGCGAGGCGCGGAAGAACGGCTCGAACACCTTCTCGCGCAGCGCGGCCTCGATGCCCTCGCCCTCGTCGCTGACGCGCAGCCGAATCGTCTCGCCGGCCTCGATCGCAACGGTCACGGTGCCGCCTTCGGGCGAATAGCGGATCGCGTTGTCGACCAGATTGAACACCAGCACCGACAGCAACTGCTCGTTGCCCGACACGGACACCGCGTCGGCATCGGCCAGCGTCGCGACCAGCTCGACGCGGCGGCGCTGCGCCAGCAAGGCCAGTTGCTCGATGGTGCCGGTGGCGATTTCCCGCAGGTCCACGCGCACGCCCGCGTACTGCGCGTAATCGGCCGCCTCGGCCTGCGCGAGCGTGAGCAACTGGTTGGTCAACGCGACCAGCAGGCGGTTGCTGCGATCCATCGCCTTGAGCGTGTCGTGCACCTGCTCGGGATCGTTCTGCCGGCGTGCGTACTGCAACTGCGTGCCGAGCAGGGTGAGCGGCGTGCGCAACTGGTGCGCGGCGTCGGCGATGAAGCGCCGCTGCATCGCCGTCTGCTTCTCGATGATTTCGAGGCATTGGTTGAACGCGCGCACGATCGGACGCAGCTCGCTGCGCAGCGGCTCGACGCTCAGGCGTACCGACGAGGTCTGCACGCGCTCGGGCATGCGCCGCGCGAGCCGTGCCAGCGGCCGCAGTTCGAGCGTCAGCCCGAGGCACACCAGCACCACGGCGATCGTCAGGATGGCGGAGAAATAGAACATCTGCGGGCGCCACAGCGCGAGCACCAGCGCGTCGCGCTGCCGGAGCGTGCGCCCGACCGAGATCACCACGCGGCGCGTCACGCCCGCGTCGTACATCGGCCGGATCACCGACACGGCGCGCACCGGCTCGCCGTTCACCACGGCGTCGTACCAGGTCGGCGACACCTTGGGCACGCTCTGCGGAAAATCGGAGGTGCCGGCGATCATCGGGCCGTCGATCTCCTGCACGCGAAAGAACACCTGATCGGCGCGCGGCGTGCCGAGAATCTCGATCGCGCTCGGCGAAATCGACGCGCTCAGGTCCTTGCCGTCCCAGCCCACGTTGCCGGCCATCACGCGCGCGGCCGACAGCAATACTTCGTCCTGCAGAAGATTCGCGGTATGCCACGCGTTGCTGCGCGTGATCAGCCCGGCCGCGACGATGAACACCGTCATCGGCAACGCGAGCCACAGCAGCAGCCTGACGCGCAGGCTATTCATCGGACGCGCCGTCCTCGAGCAGATAGCCGAGGCCGCGCAGCGTGATGATGGTGGCGGTGCTGCCCTCGAGCTTCTTGCGCAGGCGCGACACGTAGATCTCGATCGCGTCCTCGCTGGTGGGCGCGTCGGCGGCGCTGACCGATTCGGCCAGGGTGGTCTTGGAGACGGTTTTCTTGGCGCGCAGGATCAGCGCTTCGAGCACCGCGTGTTCGCGCGGCGTGAGCACCAGCGGCAGGTCGTCGATCGCGAACTGCAGGCGATCCATGTCGTAGACGAGATTGCCGCAGCGCAGCCGGTTCGAGCGCGACGGCGCCTGGCGCCGCGCCAGCACCTTGATGCGCGCCACCAGCTCGCGCGCATCGAACGGCTTGACGATGTAGTCGTCGGCGCCGGCGCCCAGGCAGATCACCTTCTCGTCGACCGCGCCGGTGGCCGTGAGGATCAGCACCGGGGTGGCGTCGCCGCGCTCGCGCATGCGGCGCAGCACGGTCTTGCCGGAGATGCCGGGCAGGTTCAGGTCGAGCAGCACCACGTCGTAGGTCGACGCGCGCAGCGCATCCTCGGCCGTTTCGCCGCCGCCGACGCGATCGAGCGCGAAGCCGTCGTCCGTCAGCGTCTTCGCCAGCCAGTGCGCCAGCTCCTCATTGTCCTCGACGAGCAACAGCCTCACGCATCCCTCCGAACTTGCCACTACGCGAGCTTGTACTGTTCCCGTGCGGTCTTCGTCCGGTACAGCAGCAGCGTCGCAATCAGGCCGCACACGGCGGCGACACCCATCCACGCACCCGGCGCGGCCTTGTCGCCCGTCGCGTGGATCAGCCAGGTCGAAATGGCCGGCGTGAAGCCGCCGACCATCGTGGCGAGACTATAGGCCATCGAGAAGCCGGTGGTGCGAACGTTCACCGGCATCAGTTCCGTCAGCGCGACGACCATCGCGCCGTTGTACCACGCGTAGAGCAGCGAGAGCCACAGCTCGACGGCCAGCAGCTTGCCGAACGACGGCGAGCCGACCAGCCATTGCATCGCGGGATACGCGGTGAACACGGTCAGCAGCGTGAACGCGAGCATCACCGGGCGGCGGCCGAAGCGGTCCGACACGGCGCCCGAGATCGGCAGCCAGATGAAGTTCGAGATGCCGACGCAGGCCGTCACCAGCAGCGCGTCGAACGACGACATCTTCAGCACGACCTTGCCGAAGGTGGGCGTGTACGCGGTGATCAGGTAGAACGAGGTGGTGGTCATGATCACCAGGCCCATGCCGGCCACGATCAGGCCGAAGTTGGCCAGGATCGCGCGCGTGATCTCGCCGATGCCCGGGTGATGCTTGCGGGCGACGAATTCATCGGACTCCTGCAGGGTGCGGCGGATGTAGAACAGGAACGGCACGATCAGGCAGCCGATCACGAACGGCACGCGCCAGCCCCAGCTGGTCATCTCCTGCGCGGGCACGAACGCGTTGAGCAGCACGCCGAGCGAGGCGGCGAACACCACCGCCACCTGCTGGCTGGCCGATTGCCACGAGCAGAAGAAGCCGCGATTGCCCTTGGTGGCGATCTCGGCCAGATAGACCGACACGCCGCCCAGTTCCGCGCCGGCCGAGAAGCCCTGCAGCAGCCGCCCGAACAGCACGATGGCCGGCGCGATCAGGCCGATCGCGTGATAGCTCGGCACGAAGGCCACGCACATGGTGCCGACCGCCATCAGCGACAGCGACAGGATCAGGCCCTTGCGGCGGCCGTGACGGTCCATGTAGGCGCCAAGCACGATCGCGCCGATCGGACGCATCAGGAAGCCCGCGCCGAACACCGAGAACGCCAGCATCAGCGAGACGAACTCGTTGCCGGCCGGAAAGAACGTCGCCCCGATCGCGGCGGCGTAATAGCCGTACACGGTGAAGTCGTACATTTCCAGGAAGTTGCCGCTGACGGCGCGAAACACCGAACGCGCCCGCGAATCGCGGCGTTCGACGACAGGAGTGGCTGACATGGTGGGAACATCCTCGCGACTGCGTCGCATCGTGCCGCGGCGGCCCGGCGGGCCACCATTGCGGCGTTGTATCTATCTGAACTCGGACGGGCCGCGCACGGCCCGTCTTCAATGAATCCGCATCACCGATTTGCCGAGCTGGCGGCGCTCTTCGAGCGAGGCATGCGCCAGTTCGACATCGTCGAGCGTGTAGCGCCCGTTGATCTCGATGGTCAGCGCGCCTTCGGCCAGCGCCGCGAAGATCTCGTCGGCGCGGCGCTGCACGGTGTCGCCGTCGGCCAGGTGATCGGCCAGGCGCGGGCGCGTCAGGAACAGCGAACCGGCCTCGCCCAACTCGTACGGATCGAGATCGTTCAGCGAGCCGGCCACCGCGCCGTAATTCACCACCAGCCCGCGCACGCGGGTGGCGCGGAAGCTGTCGCGCAGCGTCGGGCGGCCCACGGCGTCGAACACCACGTCCACGCCACGCCCGTGGGTCAGTTCGCGTACCCGGTCGGCGAAGCGGCCGTCTTCGTAGAGCATCACGTGATCGGCGCCGTGCGCCCTGGCCACGGCGGCTTTCTCGTCGGTGCTGGTGGTGGCGAACACCGTCGCACCGCGCCGTTTGGCAAGCTGCACCAGCAACTGGCCGATGCCGCCCGAGGCCGCGTGTACCAGGCAGGTGCTGCCCGCGCCGATATCGGCCACGTCGTCGAGCAGGTAATGCGCGGTCGAGCCCTGGAAGATCGCGGCGGCGGCCACGTCGAGTGCGATCGCATCAGGCAGCTTCGCAAGCCGCGCGGCCGGCACCACCGCGTATTCGGCGTAGGCGCCCCAGGCGATGCACCAGGCCACGCGCTGGCCCGGCGCGAAGCCGGTCACGCCCGCGCCGGCCTTCACGACCTCGCCCGAGCCTTCCATGCCGAGCGTGCACGGAATCCGCACCGGGTACGTGCGCGAATCGCGATACTTGCCCTGGCGCGTGTGAACATCCATGAAATTGATGCCGGCATAGGCGACCTTCACCAGCACCTCGCCGGCGCCCGGTTCCGGCACCGCCAGCTCCACGCGCTGCAGCACTTCCGGTCCGCCGTGTCGTTCGATTCGAATCGCTCTCATGCCCGCCTTCACTCCTCAATCATCCGCGCCGCGCCGGCTGCCGCTGTTTGAGCGGTCAGTGGAACGTGTCGCGCTGCGTGCCGTCGACGAACGCATTCGTGTAGGTACGCGACAAGTCGACGTGCCGGGCCATCAGCCCGCTCCCGTTCGACACCAGAACCTTGAGCACCGTCGCCGGCGCGTCGTCGGGCATGCGCCCGTCCGGCGAAAACGACGGCTTCGCCAGCGTCAGCGCCTTCACGTAGGCCGCGCGATCGGCGCCCACCGCGCTGTCGGGCAACGCATCGGCGATCTGCTGCGCGTCGTGGCCGGCGATGAAGCGCAGCGTGCGCGCCAGCGCCCGCACCATCCGCTCGGTTTCGTCGCGATGCGCCAGCACCCAACTGCGGCGCATGTACAGACACGCGCCGACGTAGGTGCCGCCCAGTTGCGCGCGCGTGCCTTCCACGCTGCGCAGATCGACCAGCACGCGCGCCGCGCCGCTCGACAGCAGGCGCGTGGCGGTCGGCTCCTCGACCATGCCGGCGTCGATCGTGCCGTGCGTGATCTCGTCGACGAAGCGCGTATCGGCGGCCAGCGGCACCACGGTGTATTCGCCCGGCGCGATGCCGGCGCGCGTCGTGAGGTAGCGCGTCAGCGCCCAGGTCGACGCGCCGAAGCCGGTCACGCCGAAGCGGCGGCCACGTGCGTCGTCGATCGAGCGCATCGGCTCGCCCGTTTTGGGGCGTGTGGTGGCCAGCTCGGCCAGGCCGGCGGCGCGCACGAACGTGATCACCGACAGCACGTCCTGCCCGCGGCTCTGCAGATCGATCGTGTGATCGTAGAAACCCACTGCGCCCTGCACCGCGCCGGCGATCAGTTCGGTCGAGGTATCGATGCCGGCCGGCACCGACAGCACGCGCACGTCGAGCCCCTCGTCACGGAAATAGCCGAGCTGCGAGGCGAGCATGGCGGGCATGTAGACGATCTTGGACATCCCGCCGACCATCAATTCGATCGGCTCGGCGCTGGCGGGCGCGGCCACGCCGGCGAGCGCGGCGAGCAGCAGCAGGCGTCCAAGCGGACGACTGAGCGGGCGGACCAGGGAATGCATCGGGATCTGTCTCCTTCTCGCGGCATCCTTGCCGGGCGGCCAGGCAGTGTCGTGCCGGGCCGTGGCGGGCAGGTGCCGCGTCAACGTTGCCAAGTATAGAAATCCGACGCCTTCTGATTCCCTTCTGCGATTCCGGAGTTTTCTCGGTATTTACCCTCGGCGCGGAGCGAGATCGGACGGCGGTGCGGGTGGACGGTGGGATTGTGACGTAGGTGGTGGGGGGCGGTGCGGGTGCGGACGCGGCTGGTGGGCTGGTGGGCTGGTGGACGGTGGACGGATGGTTGGCGCGGGGCGGAGCACAGGGCGCGAGCGACCAACGGCTGTGGACAAGCCGCGATGGCTCGCACACCAGACAGGGCGAAATCGAATCGGCAAGCCGGGCCTGTGTGGATAACCGCAGCGCCGGGGCCGCGATGCGGACAGGTCCGGACGGCTTCCCTTTTAGCGCGCCTCAGGCCAGTTTCGGATACCCAAGCGCCACAGCCTCGTCGGCAAACCGCGCGATCGCGTCGTAAGCACCGACCGGCAGCGTTTCGAAGCGCCGCAGCCGCAACGCCCGCGCCCGCGCCGAGTCAGCCGCCAGCGCCCAATCGAGCGCATCGCGCAGCCACCCGGCCTGGCGCGCGTCGAGCGTATTCGACGCGATCAGCGGCAAGCCCGGCGCACTGGCCGTCGCGCCGATCACGCGCACGGTCGCGACCTGTTCGGGCTGCGCGTCGCGCAGATACGAAAACGTCACGCAATCGATCGCCGCGCAATCGGCGCGCCCGTCGGCCACGGCGGCCAGCGCGAGGCGGTGCGCGCCGAACGGCGTGGCCGACGCGAAGAAGCGGCCGTCGCGCGCGAACGGCGCCACGGCGTGCCGCAGCGCGTTCATGCCGCTGTGCGAATCGTCGCCGTTGTAGGCCGCACGCAGGCCACGGCAATCGGCCAGCGTCGTCGCGCCGGCCGCATGCGCGGCGGCCGACACGATCAGCACGCTCGAATACTGCGCGCCGGTACAGCCTTCGACGTCGAACACCGGCGTGGCGATCGCCTGCGTCACGGCATTCAGTCCGAGCATGCGAAACGGGTAGCCGCAGGTTTGCGACAGCAGCAGATCATCGCGCCGCCACAGCGGCATCAACTCGCCGAACGGTTCGTCGAGCAGCGTCACCTCGCGCGTGCCGCCCGCGCGCGCGAACGCGTCGAGCGCATCGGCCAGCAACCCGCGCCAGAGCGCGCCAAGGCGAGGCGTGACGTTGTACATCGGCAATCCGGCGACGCGACGGTCCATGCGATGCAGCTCCCCATAGGGTCAATGACGACAACGCGGGCCGAGAGCGCCCGCCGCACCGACTATAAGGAGGCCTGATCAGCGAAGCAAGCCACGCACCGCCTGATAAGCAAATGCGAATCCATTGATTGGCGCGCGGCCTCTGCTTCGTTAGAGTTTTTGCTTGAACAGGCATCGCCGCCCCCCGCACCATGGCCGAATATTTCGACGTAGACCACGCCAACGCGATCCGCGCGCTCGGAACGCGTCTGACCGCGCGCACCGAGTGGCCGACCTGGCTGCTGATCGCGACGATCTACGGCGGCTGGCTCGCGGTGCTGGAGGGGGTGCGCATCGGCACGCTGCCGTTCGCGGCGGCCGTGCCGCTGCTGGTGCTGATCGCCACCTGGCAGATGTCGCTGCAACATGAACTGATGCACGGCCACCCCACCCGCATCGACTGGCTGAACCGGCTGCTCGCCAGCCCGCCGCTGGCGATCTGGTATCCGTATCCGCTCTATCGCGATACGCATCTGGCCCATCACCGCGACGAGGATCTGACCGTGCCCGGCGTGGACCCGGAAGGCAACTACATCCCGCGCGGCCAGTGGGCGGCGCTGCCGCGCTGGCTCAAGGCGCTGTGGGTGCTGCGCAAGACGTTCCTCGGCCGGCTCGTGATCGGGCCGCCGATGAGCGTGGCGGCGATGGCACTCGACGCGTTCCGCAAGATCCGCCGCGGCGACCGCGCCACGCTGCGCATGTGGCTTGCGCACGGCGTGGCGGTGGCGGCGCTGCTGGCCGCCGTGCAGTGGGCCACCGGCATCGCGTGGTGGGCGTATCTGCTGGCCGTGAGCTGGCCGGCGCTGTCGCTGGCGATGGTGCGCTCGCTGTACGAGCACCGCGCGGCCGTGCATCCGAAGGCGCGCATCGTGATCAACGAGGCCGGCTTCGCGATGCGCCTGCTGTTCCTCAACAACAACTACCACCTCGTCCATCACGACCTGCCGGGCCTGCCGTGGTTCGACCTGCCGCGCGCCTACCGGATGCGCCAGGCGGCCTACGCCGAGAAGTGCGGCGGCTTCGTGATTCGCGGCGGTTACCTCGAACTGCTGCGCCGCTACGCCTGGCGGCCGACCGACGCGCCCGAGCATCCGTTCCGGCACGCGAGCGCCGCGCTGTCGAACAGCGGCGCGCGCATCGCCGTGATCGACGGCTGCCTGCAGGTCAGCAGCTAGGCTAGACGCGCTCGCGCTGCCCGGAAGCCGAGGCCGAAACAGCCAGCCCCGCCCCGGCGGCATGAACCGGCGCACGCGCGTCCAGCCACCCCACCGCCGCCGCCACCGCGATCGCCAGCCCCCCCGCCACGGCCAGCGCCGCCGCGAACCCGCTCGCGAAACCGCCCGGCGCGGCGGCCGCCACCGCGTCGCGCAACCCGGCCGGCAAACCGGCGATCGCATGGGCCGGATCGCCGGCCAGCAGGTCGGACATGAAACCGGCGTCGAGATGCGGCAGCGCGGCCGGATGCGCGGCGAGCGCGCCGGCCAGCGCCGTATGGGTGCGCGCGGCCAGCACCGCGCCGAGCACGCCGATCGACGTGACGATCGCCGCGAAGCGCGTGGTGGTGCTGATGCCCGAGGCCATGCCGGTGCGTTCGGCCGGCACGCAGGCCATGATCGCCTTCTGCGTGTCGCCGTTCAGCACGCCCGCGCCGAGGCCGGTGACGATCATGCCGAGCGCCACCCAGCCATAGCCGGCCGCCGGGGCCACCGCCGCCGTCAGCAGATTGCCCGCGCCGACCAGCACCAGCCCCGCCGCCAGCATCGGCGAGCCGGCACGACGCCGCGCGAGCCACGCGCCGAGGTACGGCCCGGCCACCATCGCCACCGCGAACGGCAGCATGCCGACGCCGGCCCGCACCGCCGGCCAGCCGAACGCGTTCTGCAGGTAGAGCGGCAGGAACGTCATCATCACCTGCGCGCAGGCCGCATAGCCGGCCATGCCGAGCACGGCGGCCACGAAGCGCGGCTGCGCGAACAGCGCGAGATCGATCATCGCGTGATCGCGGCGGCGCTCGACCCGCATGAACACCACCAGCAGCAGCACGCAGATCGCGGCGCGCAGCAGCGTGGCCGTGCTGGCCCAGCCGTCGTCCTGGGTGCCGATCAGCGCCCAGATCCCGCTCGCCAGGCCGCCGCCGAACAGCGCGCTGCCGAGCGCATCCACGCGCTTGGCCTGCGCATGGCGCGATTCGCCCACCGCGCGCCACGCGCACATCAACAGCACCGCGCACACCGGCAGGTTCAGCAGGAAGATCCAGCGCCAGCCGATCCACTGCGAGATCACGCCGCCCACCAGGGGCGCGACGGTGGCCGCGATGCCCATCGTCATGCCCCAGATCGCCCAGGCCCGCGCGCGCTCCTTCGGCTGCGGGAACGCGTTGGCGATCACGGCCAGCGCCGCCGTGAGCAGCATCGCCGCGCCGACGCCCTTGGCGGCCCGCGCCAGGTTCAGGAACAGCACGGTAGGCGCCAGCCCGCACGCCAGCGAAGCCACCGCGAACGCCAGCAGGCCGAGCAGCATCATGCGCTTGCGGCCGTAGCGGTCGGCCAGCGCGCCCATCGGCAGCAGGCACGAGGCGAACGACACCATGTAGGCGCTGACCACCCATTCGGCGTCGGCGAAACCGGCATGGAACGCGCGCGCGATCGACGGCAGCGACACCGCGACGATATTGGTGTCGAGCGTGATCAGCGCGCAGGTGGCCGAGGCGGTGGCCAGCAGGAAGCCGGGCGACACGCGACGCGGCGGCGGCTCCGATACACGAGCGCCGGCCGCCGCCGCGCCTCCGGGCTGAGTCGAACTGTCCGCTGCCTGCTGCCTGCCCATCGCATCGCTCCTTGATTCGGGTTACTGACGGTCGAAATGCTAGCGACGCCCGTATTTCCAGTCGATGCCATAAAATCGCAACTTCATTCACGAATTTGTTAACAGCCGCCGTGAAGCTCGAACTCCGTCATATCCGCAGCGTGCTGGCCGTCGCCGAGCATCTGCACTTCGCGCGCGCGGCCGAGTCGCTCGGCATCGCGCCGCCCTCGCTGACCAAGCTGGTTCAGGAAGCCGAAAGCATGTTGCAGTTCCGGCTGTTCCACCGCACGCGCCGCTCGGTGGCGCTGACGGCGGCCGGCAGCGCCTATCTGCCCGAAGCGGCCCGTGCGCTGGCCGCGCTGGCGCGCGCCCACGAGCTGGGCCAGCGGGCCGAGCGCGGCGAAATCGGCCGGATTCGGATCGGCTACGTCGGTTCGGCGGCGTTCACGGGCGTCATGCAGCAGGCCGTGATCGGCTTTCGCGCGCTGCATCCGCTGCTCGACGTTCAGGTGACCGAACAGCCGCTCGACACGATCCCCGCCATGCTCGACGACGGCCGGCTCGACCTCGCCTACGTGCGCCCGCCGGTGGGCTGCCCCGACGGCCTGCAGGCGGTGCGCGTGCACGCCGACGAGTTCGTGGTGGCGCTGCCCGAGCATTCGCCGCTGGCCGCGTTCGAGCGGATCGCGCCGCGCCAGTTGCGCGACGCGCGCTTCACCGTGCCCGAGCAGGAAGGCGGTACGCTGGAAGTCGCGCGGCGCGGGCGCTTCGCG
Source organism: Burkholderia sp. 3C (assembly GCF_054589155.1). NCBI lineage: Bacteria > Pseudomonadati > Pseudomonadota > Betaproteobacteria > Burkholderiales > Burkholderiaceae > Burkholderia > Burkholderia sp. 3C. Next base: position 143,859 of record NZ_BAAILN010000138.1, on the reverse strand, counting down.
CCGCAGATCGAATCGCGGCCGGGGCGGCTGGTGGAGGTGATCGCGCGCGTCTCGCTCGGCGACACGGTCGGCATCGTGCCGCGCGCCGTGTTCGACTGCGTGCGCCTGCCGGGCGTGGTCTGCCGCCCGCTGGCCGGCAAGCCGGTGGCCTCCGAGATCGCGCTGCTGTTCCGCCGCCACGAGCGCTCGCAGGCGGTGCGCGCGTTCCTGCGCCACGCGCGCGGCGAGGCCTGAACGCGCCGGCGTCGGACGCACGCCACGCCTGCGTTCTCCACTTGTTCGGCGGGCCGCCGCGCGCTTATCATCGTGCGAAACCCGCCGCGCCGCTCAGGCGCGCCGCCACACCCATATTCGACCATCGATGCTCGCGCTCCTGTTGCTGATACCGCTCCTTGCCGGCCTGATTGCCGGCGCCCGGGACGGCGTGTTGTCGGGTCTGGCCGCCGGGGCGGCCGCGACCGTCCTCGAATTGCTGCTGTTGTTCATCGCCGGCGTGGTCGCGAAACGGCGCGAGACGAAACGGCAGGCCGCTGCCGCGCTGCGCGAGGCCGAAAACGGCCCGTTGCCGGAGGCCTCGGCGGCGTCCGCCGACAACGCGACCAACCCCGCCCCGCACGCCCACGCCGCCGAAGCGAACGCCGCCTACCCGACCGACGCCCCGCCACCCAACCAGCTCACCGCGTTCCGCGCACGCCGCTTCGGCGATCGCACGCGCCCGATCGACCTGCTGCCCGCCCCGCTCGGCGCCCGCTCGGCCTGGCCGCAACTCGACGACGGCCAATGGCTGCCCGGCTATCTCGGCGCCTACGCCTGCTATCAGCGCATCTTCATCGACACCGACGCGCGCGCCACTTCGGCCGCCGTCGTGTTCCGCCAGTTGTACGACGGCCTGCGCGGCGTGTGCGAGCAGCACATCGAGGTCGAATCGAACGTCGCCGAAGCCTCGCCCGAGATCGCGCCGCTCGACGACCTGCCCGAACACTTCAACGCGCGGCATCGCGCCGACGACACGCTGTTCGTCGCGTTTCGCAGCCGCGACGCCGAATGGGCCGGCTTCCGGCTCGGCCGCGACAGCTTCCGCTTTCCGCTCGACCGGCTGGCCGGCTTCGCGCTGAACGTCGGCATCCCGGCGCGCGGGCCGGGCGGCTATGAAATCGAGGCGATCTTCGACCGCCCGCATCGCGACACCGAGGCCGATTCGGAATGGCAGCGCCACGGCAGCGCGTTCCAGCCGTCGCTGCCCTATGCGGATCGCCATTCGTTCGCACTGCTTCAGGCGCTGACCCACATCGCGCAATTGTTCGACGTGCGGATCGTCTGCTCGACCTTCTCGGACTGCTGAGGATCGGCGGGCGCGGGCACGGCGTGTCTGCCTATCGGCACGCCGCCACCGAAGCGCCGCACTGATCCGACGAAACGCCTCGCGGCACGCTAAATCCGCCCCCAATTGCCCGCTCGGGCTACCCGCCAGACGCGCGTTCGCACGTCAAGTTCTTCGTAACGATCGGCCGGTTGCATCGGCGTCACAGTCGCCGATTTTCTGTGCCACGACGCGCATCATTCAGGACTACACTGCATCCAGTGCGGCGCTCGGGGGTCGGACGATTTGCGCCGCGGGGAGATGCCATGAATCGGCCCGTGATCCGGATCTCGCTGCGCGACTCCGCACCCGTACCGGTGTGGAAACGCGTCAAATGGTTGCTCATCGCGGCCGTGCTGATCGCACTGGTCGTGGTGGTACGGCTTTTCCAGATCGAATTCGCGACCTCGCGCTGGCAGGCCCGCTACCTTTCCTCGGTGGCGAGCGACGTCGGCTACACGGTCGGCGACGGCCCGAGCGACAGCATCCGCTATCCGCTGAACGGCCCCTACGACACCCGCCTCGGCTACGCGTTGCTGCCGTCCATCGAGCAACGGCTCGCGGCGCGCGGCTACGCCATCGAGGCCCAGGCGCGCGGCTCCGAGCGCCTGCTCGCGCTGGCCGACCAGGGCCTGTTCCCGCCGTACGACGAAAAAGACCAGGCCGGCCTCACGCTGCGCGACGCCACCGGCGCGCCGATCTTCGACGCCACCTTCCCGCACCGCGTCTACCACGATTTCGATGCGATCCCGCCGCTGATCGTGCGCTCGCTGCTGTTCATCGAGGATCGCTACCTGCTCGACCCCGACGCACCGAACCGCAACCCCGCGATCGACTGGCGCCGCTTCGGCCGCGCGCTGTCCGATCAGGCGCTGCGCTTCGTCAATCCGCATCAGGCAGCGCCCGGCGGCAGCACGCTCGCCACGCAGATCGAAAAGTTCCGCCACTCGCCCGACGGCCGCACCGCCAAGCCCGCCGAGAAGCTCCGGCAGATCGCCTCGGCCTCGGTGCGCGCCTATCTCGACGGCCCGCAAACCCTGCCCGCACGCCGCCAGATCGTGGTGCGCTATCTGAACTCGGTGCCGCTCGCGGCGCGCGCCCACATGGGCGAGGTGACCGGCATCGGCGACGGCCTCGCCGCCTGGTACGGCCGCGATTTCACCGACGTGAACCGGATCCTCTCCGCGCCGAGCACGGCCGCGAACCTGCCCGAGCAGGCCGAAGCCTATCGCGAGGTGCTGTCGCTGCTGATCGCGCAGCGCGCGCCGTCGTTCTTCCTGAACCGCGGCTACGCCGACCTGCAAAAACTGACCGACAGCTACCTGCGCCTGCTCGCCACCGAAGGCGCGATCACGCCGGCGCTGCGCGACGCCGCGCTGGCCGCGCAGATCGACAAGCATCCGCCGCCCGCGCTGCCGGCCGAAACGTCCTACGTCACGCGCAAGGCGATCACCTCCACGCGCTCGCGGCTGATCGGCGCGCTCGGGCTGTCGAGCGTCTATCAGCTCGACCGGCTCGACCTCGACGCCACCGTCACGCTCGACAACGCAGTGCAGCAGGCGGTGGCCGACAAGCTCGCCGCCATCACCACCCGCGACGGCGCGCGCGAGGCCGGCCTGATCGGCTTCCAGATGCTGCGGCCCGGCGACGATCCGTCGAAGATCGCCTACAGCTTCACGCTCTACGAACGCCAGGGCGGCGCGAACCTGCTGCGCGTGCAGACCGACAGCGTCGATCAGCCGTTCGACGTCAATCGCGGCGCGCGCCTGAACCTCGGCTCCACGGCCAAGCTGCGCACGGTGGTGACCTACCTGCAGATCGTGTCGCAACTGCATCGCGATTACGCCGACCAGCCCACCGAGGCGCTCAAGCGCGTGCAGCCCGACCCGCAGGACGCGCTGTCGCGCTGGGCGCTCGACTATCTGATTGCCGCGCGCGACCGCTCGCTGCCGGCCATGCTCGACGCCGCGCTGGAGCGCAAGTATTCGGCCTCGGCCGGCGAGACGTTCTACACCGGCGGCGGCGCGCAAACCTTCACCAATTTCGACAAGAGCGAAAACGGCCAGATCCTGACGCTGCGCCTCGCGTTCCGCAACTCGGTGAACCTGGTGTTCGTGCGCCTGATGCGCGACATCGTCCGCTACGAAATGGTCAGGACGACTGGCGTTTCCGCGCAATGGCTCAACGATCCCGAACTGCGCGCGCACTACCTCGGGCAATTCGTCGACCAGGAAAGCCGCGTGTACGTGAAGCGCTTCTATACGAAATACGCCGGCAAGCCGCCCGACGACGCGCTCGCGCTGATGCTGAAGACGGTACGCAAGTCGCCGCCCAAGGTGGCCACCGTGCTGCGCAGCGTGGCGCCCGACGCGCCGCGCCCGTGGTTCGACGCCACCATGCGCACGACGCTGAAGGGCACGCCGGCCGCCGGGCTGTCCGACGACGACCTGGCCACGCTCTACGCGAAATACGGCGCCGACCGCTTCAGCCTCAACGACCGCGGCTATATCGCGAGCGTGCATCCGCTGGCGCTCTGGACGCTGGCCTACCTGCGCGCGCATCCCGACGCGCCGCTCGACACGGTACAGACGGCCAGCCACGACGTGCGCATCGCGTCCTACGCCTGGCTCTACAAGACGAAATACCACGCCACCCAGGATCGCCGGATTCGCCGCATGGTCGAGCTGCGCGCCTACGATGCGATCGGCAAGTCGTGGCAGGCGCTCGGCTATCCGTTCGCCGCGCTCACGCCGTCGTACGCGGCGGCGATCGGCGCGTCGGGCGACCAGCCCGATTCGTTGGCACGCCTGATCGGCCTGATCGGCAACCACGGCGCGCAGATGCCGACCGAGAGCATCGTGCGGCTCGACTTCGCCAAGGACACGCCGTACGAAACGCGCTTCGTGCACACGGGCACGCCGCCGCATCAACTGGTGTCACCCGAGATCGCCGCCGCCGTGCAGCCGATGCTGCGCGACGTGGTGGCGAACGGCACGGCCAAGCGGCTCGCGCAAGGCCTGAGCTTCCCCGACGGCAAGACGCTCGACGTCTACGGCAAGACCGGCACCGGCGACCAGCGCTTCAACGTGTACGCGCCCGGCGCGCGCTTGATCGAATCGCGCAAGGTGAACCGCAGCGCGACGTTCGTGTTCGGCATCGGCGACCGGTTCTTCGGGGTCCTGACGGCCAATGCGCACGAGCCGTATGCGGCGCGCTACGAATACACCAGCGCGCTGGCGGTGCAGTTGCTGAAGTCGCTGGCGCCGGCGCTGCAACCGCTGGTCGATACGCCGGCCGGAACGCGCGAGGCGGGAGCGAAGCCGACGCAGGCCGGCAAGCCGCAGGCTTCGCCGGCCGCGGCGGCCGAAACCGCCACGGTGGCCACGGCGAAGCACGGCTGAATCGAACGAATCCGGAACCGAAACGCACGCGGGGCGGCGGCCCGTCAAGGACCGCCGCCCCGCGCTGTGCTTCGGCTTGCCGGATCAGCCGCGATGCGGCTTGCTCAGCACGATCGTCTCGAACAGCACGTACTCGCTGCTCGGCGTATCGCCGCCGGTGGCGTGGTAGTAGTTGACGGTGATCGACGTGTGCTTGCCCGCCTCGCCCGGGTCGTAGTCGAACACCGCGATCCCGTAGGCATTGCCGGCATCGCGCCGCGCCGACCAGATCGCATCCTCGCGCGCATCGGGGCCGGGCCGCGCGAACACGCCGGTCGTCGTGCCCGGCACCGGGCGGTTGGGCTTGGTGAAAACCATCGCCTGCGGCAAGCCGGTGGCCGTGTCGTCGCCATAGGTATCGGTGGGCGCGCTGGTGCCGCCGCCGCCGAGGATCAGGTGGATCGTGCCGTGGCGCGTGTCGAACGTGCGGTCTTCCGGGTCGGACGTCACCACCGGTTGCGGCTGCAACGTATCGACCACCGAGCCGGTGGACGCATCCACGCCCGCATGATGGCGGCAGCCGCGCACCGGGAAGCTGCGCTCGTAATCGTGATCGTGGCCGCACAGCACCAGATCCACGCCGTAGCGGTCGAACAACGGCAGCCACGCCTCGCGAATGCCCTTGTCCGAGCCGTTGCCCGACTTCGACGAACTGAGCGCGTCCTGGTGCATCTGCACCACGATCCAATCCACGGCTTCGTCATGCGAAGCATGGCGCAACACCGCTTCGAGCCAGCGCGTCTGCTCTCCACGGCTGTAGCCGCGCACGTAGAACGAGGTGCCCGGCTGGATCGGCTGGTTGCCGGTGCTCGGCGCCGGCACCAGCGGCGCGGGGCCGGCCACGAACGCGGCGGCGTCCTGGTACACCACGTCGTCGGCGTCAAGCGAGACGAACAGCACCGCCCCCACCCGGAAGCTGTACCAACGGCCCGGAAAGCGCGTGCCGTTCTCGGGCAGCACGTAGCGCGCGAGATACGAATCGTAGCCCTGCGGGCCGTTGTTGAACTCGATCTCGTGATTGCCGGGGCATGGCATCCACGGGCGGTTCGCGGCCGAGGTCTGGTTGTTGTTGCCGAAGTCGCGCCACACGTCCGGCTGATGCGCCGGGTTCAGGTTCGCGTAGCAGAGGTCGCCGTTGAGCAGGTGGAACAGCGGCTGGAAGCGCTCCACCGCCTGCACCGCGAAGCGGCTTTGCGGCGACGACAGCACCCAGCCCGTGTTCGGCGTGGCGAGATCGCCGTAGCTGGTCCAGCGAAACGGCGTGCGGCCGCGCGGCGCGGTCTGGAAGCTGGCCGAGAACGGGTGGGCGGCGTTCGCGTCGTTGTCGGCCGTCACCTCGTAGCGGAAGGTCGCGCCGGGGCGCAGCCCGTGCAGGCGTGCGTGATAGGTGAACACCACGGCGCCGTTCAGGCCGTCGGTGTAGGTGCGCTGCACCGCGTGCACCGAGAACGGCCGGCCGTAGTCGCTCGACACGCGCACGCGCGGGTTCGCGGCCGGCGCAAGCGACGCCCACGACACGGTCACTTCGGACGACGGATCGTCGCCCCAGGTCAGGTGGATCTGTTCGGGCGTGCCGTCAGGCGTGGACGCCGCCGACGCGCGCGTGGCGGCCAGGCCGCTCGCGGTCGCCAGGCCGGACACGCCGGCCAGCTTCAGGAAGCCGCGGCGCGAGACCGGCGCATGCTGGCCGGCCTCGGGCGTTTCGGGATGATTCGGTTTCGACATCGGTTCGCTCCGATCTTATGGTTCGCGACGGGGGGCACGCGGCGACGCGCGCAACGCGCAATCACCGTCTCGGATCGCGACGATAGACCGGCAATCGTGACACCCGCATGTCATCGGCCGCGAGCGAAACCTTTCCGAGAGACGGCACGGTAAGGGGCCGGCGATGATCAGGATTACCGAGGATTTCACCGGTAATTCCGGCGTGCTTCGGTGGGGAGGCGGACAGACGCGCCGGCGGGAGCCGGCGCGGTGTGGAACGTACTCGCCGCTCAGTGCGAGGAGGCTTTGCCGGCGGCGGCGCGACTGCGCTTCGCTGCAACGGGGCGAGCGGCAGCGGGTTGGGCCGCTTGCGTGGACGGCGCGGCGGGCTTCGCCACCCGCTTCGACGCGGGCTTGGAGGCCGGTTTGGAGGTCGGTTTGGAGGTCGGCTTCGCCGTGAGCTTCGAGCCCGGCTTCGCGGCGGACTTCAAAGCCGGCTTGGCCGCCGGCGTGCGCTCCGCATGCCACATCTGCAGCAGTTGCCGCGTCTGCGAATAGACGGTCGATTTCAGCAGCTCGCCGTTCTCGCCGGTAAACGCGTCCCAGCCCAGCAACGCCAGCGCCGAGCGCGGCGCCATATGGAACACGGTCAGTTGCCCGAGCAGGCTGAACGCGCGCAGTTGCGTGAGCGGCTGCTTCGGATCGGTGCCCGAGATGCGCCCGACCAGCTCCGCGCAGATCGCATTCACCGGGCGGCGCACACGCTCCATCAGCATCTCGCTGGCGAAGGCCGGCTCCGAGCCCGCCTGCTCGCGCGCGAAGAACATGCGCTGGTGCACGGTTTTCGGCGTGTCGAACATCTTCGACGCGATCACCTGCATGACGCCCACGAACGCGTCGATCAGCGTGTCGAGGTCGGCATCCTGGGCGAGCATCGCGCGCGCGTGCTCGACGGCCGGGCCGAACGATTCGCTCGCGTGATCGCCGATCGCCTCGACGCAGGCGCGCAACACGCCTTCCTTGTTCTCGAAGTAGTACTGCAAAGCAGGCGCATTCACGCCCGCGCGCGCGGCGATGTCCCGCGTCGATGCGCCGGCGAAGCCGCGCTCGCCGAACAATTCGATGGCGGCTTCGATGATCCGCCCGCGTGTTTCGTCGCCCCGCGCATAACCACATGCCGACGTGCGACGCAGTTTCTTCGCGTCCGTCATAGACCCCTCACATTCGTACTTGCGACATTCTACTTGACACAATTTTTCCAAGTGGAATAATTCTTCCGCTCGGAATAATTTGGATACCCGAATGTCGTCGACCCTTCAAGAACCGCCGAAAGGCAATCGTCAGGAACCCTTAGAACCCGCCGCGAAGCGCCCATCGCGTCGGATCGTCCTGATCGCAATCGCCGTGGTCGCGCTGATCGGCGGGGCTATCTGGCTCGTCCATTGGTGGACCGTCGGCCGCTTCATCGAAAACACCAACGATGCCTATCTGCAGGCAGACAGCATGACGGCCGCGCCAAAGGTGTCCGGCTACATCACCGATGTTTACGTTCGTGACAATCAGACGGTCAAGGCCGGCGATCCGCTCGTGAAGCTCGACACGCGCCAGTACCAGGTGTCGCTGCAGAACTCGCAGGCCACCGTCGATTCGCGTCGCGCCGACATCGCGCGCGCCCAGGCCGACATCGGCCAGCAGCGCGCCAACCTCGAACAGGCGCAAGCCCAGGCCCAGGTATCGAGCATCAACCTGCGCCACGCGAGCGAGGAATACGCGCGCTACGCGCCGCTGGCGGCCACCGGCGCGGAAACGCACGAACGCATCGCCGACCTGAAGAACACCCGCGATCAGGCGCAGGCCACGCTCGCGGCGAACAACGCGTCGATCGCGGCGGCCCGCACGCAAATCGCCTCGAGCACGGCGCAGTTGCAGCAGGCGCAGGCCCAGCTCGAAGCCGCGCAGGCCAGCGCCGCGCAGTCGCAGCTCGATCTCGACAACACCGTGGTGCGCAGCACGCTCGACGGCCGCGTCGGCGATCGCACGGTGCGCGTCGGCCAATACGTGCAGCCCGGCACGCGCCTCTTGACGGTGGTGCCGGTGCAGGACATCTACCTGGTCGCGAACTTCAAGGAAACCCAGGTCGGCCGCATGCGCGTGGGCCAGCCGGTCACGCTCAGCGTCGACGCACTGTCGGGCCAGGAGTTGCACGGCACGGTGGAAAGCTTCTCGCCGGGCACCGGCTCGCAGTTCGCGCTGCTGCCGGCCGACAACGCCACCGGCAACTTCACGAAGATCGTGCAACGCGTGCCGGTGCGCATCCACGTGCAGGCCAACGACGAAACGCGCCGCGTGCTGCTGCCGGGCCTGTCGGTGGACGTGAACGTCGATACGCGCGACGACGGGCAGCACCATGGCTGAAGCCGTCACGCCGCCCGCCGGCGCGCCGGCGCCCGCGCCACACGCCGAGGAACGCGCCAGCGCCACCGATTGGATCGCGGTTGCGGCCGGCTCGCTCGGCGCGCTGATGGCCACGCTCGACATCTCGATCACCAACTCGGCGCTGCCGCAAATCCAGGGTGAAATCGGCGCCACCGGCACCGAAGGCACCTGGATCTCCACCGGCTACCTGATGTCGGAAATCGTCATGATCCCGCTCGCCGCGTGGCTCACGCGCGTGTTCGGACTGCGAAATTTCCTGCTGGTGTCGGCGGTGCTGTTCATCGCGTTCTCGATGATGTGCGGCTGGTCGAACACGCTCGCGCTGATGATCGTCGGCCGGATCGGCCAGGGCTTCACCGGCGGCGCGATGATTCCCACCGCGCAGACCATCATCCGCACCCGGCTGCCCACCTCGCAGTTGCCGGTCGGCATGACGCTGTTCGGCCTGATCGTGCTGCTCGGGCCGCTGTTCGGGCCGGTGCTCGGCGGCTGGCTGGCCGAGAACGTCAGCTGGAGCTGGTGCTTCTTCATCAACCTGCCCGTCTGCCTGATCCTGATCGCGCTGCTGGTGCTGGGCCTGCCGTCCGACAAGCCGCAATGGCCGCAGTTCTTCAGCGCCGACTGGGTGGGCATCGCCGGGCTGTCGGTCGGCCTGTCGTCGCTGACGGTGGTGCTGGAAGAAGGCCAGCGCGAGCGCTGGTTCGAATCGAGCATGATCGTCGCGCTCAGTTGGGTGACGTTCGCGGGCTTCGTGCTGATCGCGATCTCGCAGTTCACGGCGAAGCGGCCGATGCTGCGGCTCTCGCTGATGCGCAACCCGCGCTATGCCAGCGTGATCGTGATCGTGGCCGCGGTGGGTGCGGGCCTGTACGGCATTTCGTACCTGCTGCCGCAGTTCCTCGCGATCGTCTCGGGCTACAACGCCGAGCAGGCCGGCGAGATCATGCTGCTGTCGGGCCTGCCCGCGTTCCTGATGATGCCGATCCTGCCCAGGCTGCTCGGCAAGGTGGATTTCCGCATCCTCGTGATCACCGGGCTGCTGCTGTTCTTCCTCAGTTGCATGCTCGACATCTCGCTGACGGCGCAAAGCGTCGGCCACGATTTCGTGTGGTCGCAACTGATTCGCGGCGTCGCGCAAATGTTGGCGATGATGCCGCTGAACCAGGCCTCGATGGCCGCCGTCTCGCGCGAGGAATCGGGCGATGCGGCCGGGCTCTACAACATGGCCCGCAACCTCGGCGGCTCGATCGGCCTGGCGATCATCGGCACCATCATCGACCGCCGCACCACCTATCACACGGCCGTGATCCGCGAATCGGTCAGCAACAACTCGCTGATCGGCCAGGATCGCATTTCGCAATACGCGTCGAACTGGTTCTCGTACACGGGCGACATGGCCTACGCGAAGATGCGCGCGCTCGGGCAACTGGCGCAGCAGATCAGCGTGCAGGCCACCGTGATGACCTATTCGGAAACCTTCTACCTGCTCGGACTGGCGCTGATCGCCTGCGTGCCGCTCGCGCTGCTGTTGCGCACGCCGCCGCGCCGAGGCGCCCCGCCGCCCAACTCGTCCGGCCACTGAACCGATTGATTCGATGACGTCCTTCTCCTTGCCCCGCCGCCCTGCCCTGACGCTGATCGCCGCCGCGAGCCTGCTCGCCGGCTGCACGGTCGGCCCGAACTACCACGGCGCGCCGGCCGCGCCGAGCGCCGCCACCTTCGTGCGCGCGCCGCAAGCCGGTGTGGACGCCAACGCGCCCACCCCGAGCGCCTGGTGGGAAGCGCTCGGCGATCCTCAGCTCAACGAACTGATCGCCGCCGCGCTGGCCCACAATCCCGATCTGCACGCGGCGCAGGCGCGCCTGCGCGAAGCCCGCGCCCAGTTGAGCCAGCAGCGCGCCAACGCGCTGCCGAAAACCACCGCCGACCTGGCCGCGATCCGCACCCGCTCGCCCGACATGAACGCGCTGTCGGCGCTGACCGGCTCGAACAATTCGAGCAACGGCTCGGGCAGTTCCGGCAGCTCGACGGCCGGCAGCGGGCCGATCCAGCTCTATTCGGCCAGCTTCGACGCGACCTGGGAAATCGACCTGTTCGGCGGCACGCGGCGCGCGATCGAAGCCGCCTCGGCGCAGGCCGAAGCGGTCACGGCCGACCTGGCCGACACGCAGGTGTCGATCGCGGCCGAAGTCGCCAACGCCTACATCGACCTGCGCGACCAGCAGCAGCGCCTCGCGCTGTCGCACCGCACGGCCGATCTGCAACAGAACCAGCTCGATCTGACGCTGCAACGCCGCGCGCGCGGCGTGGCGGCCGATGCCGATGTGGAACGCCTGACCACCCAAGTGGAAAACACCCGCGCCACGCTGATCCCGCTCGATGCTCAGGTGACCGAATCGCTCGACCGGCTCGCGACCCTGACCGGCCGCGCGCCGGGCGCGCTCGACGCGCAACTGGCCGGCGAAACGGCCGCGCTGCCGACGCTGCCCGCCTCGGTGCCGATCGGCGATCCGGCCGCGCTGCTCAAGCAGCGGCCCGACGTGCGCGCGGCCGAGCGCCGGCTCGCCTCGAGCAACGCGCAGATCGGCGAGCACATCGCCGATTACTTCCCGAAGGTCACGCTGCTCGGCGACATCGGTTTCAGCGCAGGCGACCCGGGCCACCTGTTCCGCAAGCAGAACTACTCGTGGGTCGGCGCGCCGTACCTGCAATGGAACATCTTCGATTTCGGCCGCACGCGCGGCGCGGTGCGGGCCGCCGAGGCCTCGCGCGACGAAGCCGAGGCGAACTACACGAAGTCGGTGCTCGGTGCGTTGCAGGATGCGAACACGGCACTGTCGCGCTACGGGCACCAGCGCGATCACGTCGTCACGCTGGCCAAGGTGGAAACCTCGGCCACGCATTCGGCCACGTTGATGGATCAGCGCTACCGCGCCGGGGTTTCGTCGATGATCGATCTGCTCGACACGCAGCGCGAATCGCTGTCGGCGCAGCAGAACGTGATCGCCGGGCAAGCCGAGCTGATCAAGGATTACGTGTCGCTGCAGAAGAGCCTGGGATTGGGTTGGCAGACCGAGGCGGCGGCCGACGCCGGCACGCGGCCGGCCAGCGCGACGAATGCAACGAGCGCAACCAGCACGGCCAAGCCCGCCGACGCGAAACCGGCAAGCTGATCCGGCCCGCCGCGCTCAGTTAGCGCCCAGTCAGCGCTCGATCCGCTCGCGCGTGGTGCCGAGCAGCGCGGCCATCGCGTCGCGCGCGGCTCGCGCATCGCGCGCGCGGATCGCCTCCACCACGCGCGTATGTTCGGCCAGCGAAGCGTTGTACACGTCGGCGCGCTTCGCGTTCAGATGCAGTTGCGCCTCGAGCGTACGCGCGATCAGCGCGCCGAGCGGCATCAGCAGTTCGTTGCCGCCGGCGGCCAGCACGCCGAGGTGAAAGCGCAGATCGGCGCGCACCCATTCGTCCACGTGACGCGCCGCGCACATCGCCGCGTGCGCGTGCTCGATCGCCGCGAACGTAGCGGGCGTCTGCGCGTGCGCGGCCAGCCCCGCCGCGTACGGCTCCACCATCTCGCGCATTTCCTGCAGCTTCATCGCGAACGCCAGCGGCGGCGCGACCTGCGAATACCAGTCGAGCAATTCCGCGTCGAGCAGGTTCCACGCCTCGCGCGGCCGTACGCGCGTGCCGACCTTCGGCCGCGATTCGATCAGGCCCTTCGAGGTCAGCGTGCGCAACGCCTCGCGCAGCACCGTGCGACTCACGCCGAACGCCAGCATCAGCTCCGCCTCGCGCGGCAGGATCGAATCCGGCGCGTAGTCGCCGCGCAGGATCGCCGTGGCCAGCGTGAAGGCGGTTTTTCCATGCAGATCGCGTTGAATCACGTTTCTCCCGGTCGGCGCGGCCCCGAATAGCGGGGCCGCATCACTATGTGCGCAATAGTGCTATTAATACTACTTTTTGGCGACATCATGTAGGATCATCGCCATCGACGCTGCCCTGACGCGTCCATCTCACGGAGACACCCCATGAAGATCACCCGCCTCGAAACGTTCGTCGTCCCGCCGCGCTGGCTGTTCCTAAAGATCGAGACCGACGAGGGCATCGTCGGCTGGGGCGAGCCGATCGTCGAGGGGCGCGCACACACGGTCGAGGCGGCGGTGCAGGAGCTGTCCGATTACCTGGTCGGCCGCGATCCGCTGCTGATCGAGGATCACTGGCAGGTCATGTATCGCGCCGGATTCTATCGCGGCGGCCCCGTCACGATGAGCGCGATCGCGGGCGTCGACCAGGCGCTCTGGGACATCAAGGGCAAGTACCACAACGCTCCCGTGCACGCGCTGCTCGGCGGCCAGGTGCGCGACCGCATCAAGGTCTATTCGTGGATCGGCGGCGACCGCCCGAGCGACGTGGCCAGCAACGCCAAGGCAGTAGTCGATCGCGGCTTCAAGGCCGTCAAGATGAACGGCTCGGAAGAATTGCAGATCGTCGACACCTACGACAAGGTCGAGAAGGTGATCGCCAACGTGGCGGCCGTGCGCGAGGCGGTGGGGCCGCACGTGGGGATCGGCGTGGATTTCCATGGCCGCGTGCACAAGCCGATGGCCAAGGTGCTCGCCAAGGAACTCGATCCTTACCGCCTGATGTTCATCGAGGAGCCGGTGCTGTCGGAAAACGCCGAGGCGCTGCGCGACATCGTCAACCAGACGGACACGCCGATCGCGCTGGGCGAGCGGCTCTATTCGCGCTGGGATTTCAAGCATGTGATCGCGGGCGGCTACGTGGACATCATCCAGCCCGATGCGTCGCACGCGGGCGGCATCACCGAATGCCGCAAGATCGCGTCGCTGGCCGAGGCCTACGACGTGGCGCTGGCGCTGCATTGCCCGCTCGGCCCGATCGCGCTGGCCGCCTGCCTGCAGATCGACGCGGTCAGCTACAACGCGTTCATCCAGGAACAGAGCCTCGGCATTCACTACAACCAGGGCAACGACCTGCTCGATTACATTCGCAATCCTGAAGTGTTTCGCTACGAGGACGGCTTCGTGTCGATCCCGCAAGGGCCGGGCCTGGGCATCGAAGTCAACGAGGAGAAGGTGCGCGAGATGGCGAAGGTCGGCCACCGCTGGCGCAATCCGGTGTGGCGTCACGCGGACGGCAGCGTGGCGGAGTGGTGATCGGCTGAATTGCCGGGGTTGTCTACGCCCCCACGGATCGGCGCCGGTTCGCGCCGCCGATCCGGTACCGATGCGCCGCCGCAAACCGGCGCGCATCGGCCCGCTGAAACCGGCGCGCGCCTGCGCCGGTTTTGCAGTCCTTACTGAACGATCGCCGCCGCGCCGGGCACGCTGAATGCGAGCACGGCCGCCGCCACGAACACCCCGATCATCGCGATCGACTCCAGATTCAGCACGTTGGCGAACGTGCGCGCATCCTCGGTGGCCGCCGTGCGGCGCAGGCGCGGCAACGCCGAGAAGCGGTTCAGGCCGCCCAGCACCAGCGCGAGCGCCACCAGCGCCAGCTTCAGCAGCAGCACGTGGCCCCAGGTGCTCGCGTCCAGCACGTTCAGGTCGCCGCCCGTGCCGCGATAGCCGTTGAACGCGCCGGTCGCCAGCACCAGCACCACCGACACCATCGACAGCCGCGACACGCGCTGCGCCACGCGAATCAGCACGCCGCGCGCGATCGATGCGCCGAGCGCCGGCACCACCACCAGGCCGCCCGCCAGCACGATGCCGCCCCACACCGCCGTGGCAAGCAGATGCAGCATCTGCACGCCGACCGCCGGCGAGAACGCGCCCGCGTCCGCCGCATGGCCGATCGAGGCATTGCCGGCCTCCACCACCAGGATTGCGAGCCACGGCAGCGCATCGCCCGCCGCGCCGCCGGGCCGCAGCAAGGCCAGCACCAGCAGCGCCAGCGCGCCGCCGAACAGCAGGCCCCAGGCGTGGCCGACGTGCGTCATCTGCAACACCGTGCCGAGCGCACCGAACGCGCCGCCCAGCCCGGCGCCGCTCATCGACGCCGCCTCGTAGACGATCCAGCCCGCCTCCGCCAGCACGAACACCAGCGCGGCGGCCGTCAACGAACCGCGCGCGCGCCGCCAGGCCAGATGCGCGGGCGACAGCTTGACGCTCGCGCCTTCCGCGGCGAGCCATGCGCCGAACAGCAGCGAGCCGACCGCCACCGCGAACGCGATCTGCGCGAGCGAGGCCATCGCGACCTGGCCGAGCCAGAGGCTGTCGATTTTCGGCATCATCGCGCGCCGCCTCGCGCCGTCATGGCGCGCTGCGGCAACGGGCCGGCTGCGAGGGAAAATACCGACGCCGCGAGACGGCAATCGTCTGACGCAAAACGCAACGGAGGCAACGGGAGCAGCGGGGACATCGAGGAGATCGAGGACATCGGCAAGTGAGGTGGGGGTTTCGTCGGTATTTCGGAGTGGAAACGATCTTGCAGTACGGCTCAAAACGACATAAAACGCCGATAGGGCGCCTCGGCCATGCGCGAGCAGCGAGTGTACGGCCTTCGACGCAATAGAGGCACGCGGGTTCATCAAAAAGCGTAGGATTCCCGCATGGGTCGCCGTGGTTTCGCGGCGGCCGATGCGCATTGAATGCGCGGTATCGAGGCCTGTCTCGCGGTGCATGGCGGCCAGGCGCCGATGCCAAACTTCGCAGCGCAGCCGCCAGGAGACAACCAGGGCTGCCGAAACACGTGTAGTCAAAGCCCGAGCCGACATGAGCCGGCCAGGTCCCCGACGAATAAAAAATTGGAGCCTCGCGTGTCTTCAATACGTGTATTCCGCCCCCTGCTCGCCGCGCTGGCGATCGGCGCCGCATGCTTGCCGGTGGCCTCGCAGGCCCAGGCTCCCGCAACGCCCGCCCCCGCCTCCGGGGCCGCATCGAACGCCTCGCCCGCGCCGCTCAAGGCGCCCGACACGATGGCCGAACGCGTGCGCGGCTGCACCGCCTGCCACGGCGTGCACGGCCAGGGCACCGTCAACGACTACTTCCCGCGCCTGGCCGGCAAGCCCGCCGAGTATCTGTACAACCAGTTGATGAATTTCCGTGACGGGCGGCGCAAGTATCCGCCGATGAATTACCTGCTCACGTATCTCGGCGACGACTATCTGCACGAGATCGCCGCCCACTTCTCGAACGAGCATCCACCTTACCCGCCGCCCACGCAGCCGAACGTGTCCGCCGATGTGGTCGCGCGCGGGCAGGCGCTCGCCACGCGCGGCGATCCGGCCCGCAAGATCCCCGCCTGCATCGCCTGCCACGGCGCGCAACTGACCGGCATGCAGCCGGCCATTCCGGGCCTGGTCGGCCTGCACAGCGATTACCTGAGCGCGCAGATCGGCGCGTGGCGCTCCGGCAACCGACGCGCCAAGGCGCCCGACTGCATGCGCGAGATCGCCGCGCACCTGACCGACGAGGACGTGACCGCCGTGACCGCCTGGCTCGCCGCGCAACCGGCGCCGGCCAACCCGGTGCCCGCGCCGGCCGGATCGTCGAAGCTGCCGCTCGCCTGCGGCAGCGAACCGCAATAAGAACCAGGAGACAGACGCCATGAAACGCCAGTCCCTGTATGCCTGCTCCGCCCTCCTGCTGGTCGCGGCCGCGACGCTCGGCACCGCCCTCTGGCCCGGCGTCGCGCGCTGGTCCAGCGAACTCGCCCACGCCGCGCCGCCGGCCGCCACCGCCGGCAACGCGGCGCTCGTGAAGAAGGGCGAATATCTTTCCCGGATCGGCGACTGCGTGGCCTGCCACACGGTGCGTGGCGGCCAGCCGTTCGGCGGCGGCCTGCCGATGCCGACCCCGTTCGGCACGCTCTACACGCCGAACATCACGCCCGACAACCAATACGGCATCGGCACATGGAGCGCCGACGACTTCTATCGGGCGATGCACGCCGGCCGCTCGAAGGACGGCAGCCTGCTCTACCCCGGCTTCCCGTTCACGAGCTACACCAAGGTGACGCGCGCCGATTCCGACGCGATCTACGCCTACCTGCGCTCGGTCCCACCGATCCACGCGGCAAGCCGCGCCCACGAGCTGAAATTTCCGTTCAACAACCGCAACCTGCTGATCGGCTGGCGCACGCTGTTCTTCAAGGAAGGCGATTTCAAGCCCGATCCGGCCAAGTCGGTCGAATGGAACCGTGGCGCCTACCTGGTGGAAGGGCTCGGGCATTGCAGCATGTGCCACACCTCGATCAACCTGATGGGCGCGCCGCGCAGCTCGTCGGCGTTCGCCGGCGGCCTGATCCCGATGCAGAACTGGTACGCGCCGTCGCTGACCAACGACACCGAGTTCGGCCTGGGCGACTGGCACGTGCAGGAGCTGACCGATCTGCTGCAGGCCGGCGTATCGAATCGCGGCGCGGTGTTCGGGCCGATGGCGGACGTGGTGCACAACAGCCTGCAATACCTGAGCGACGACGATGCGCGTGCGATGTCGGTGTATCTGAAGTCGATTCCGCAGAAGGGCGACGCGCCGACCAACCTGCAATACGAACCCTCGCAGCAGTTCGGCAATCAGTTGCTCGAACAGGGCCGAAAGATCTACGCGGACAACTGCGCGACGTGCCACGGACCGGTCGGACAGGGCAAGCCGCCGGCCTATCCGCCGCTCGCGCAGAACCATTCGATTATGATGGAGTCTGCAGTGAACCCGATCCGGATGGTGCTGAACGGCGGATACCCGCCCAGCACGTTCCGGAATCCGCGTCCTTACGGGATGCCTCCGTTCGCACAAGCCCTTTCGAATCAAGAGGTTGCCGCCGTCGTGTCGTATATCCGATCGGCCTGGGGCAACAAAGGTTCGCCGATT
>NZ_BAAILN010000138.1:114583-125954 GCF_054589155.1 Burkholderia sp. 3C | reverse complement strand
ACACGGGGGCGGGGCCGCGCGACACCGCGGCCACGCCCTTTTTGCTTTTTTTGTATGACGATGCCTCGCGGTGCCTACCGGCGCCGCGGCGGCGTCTTTCCGAACCCCAAGAGAGTTTATGTCTTTTGCTTCCCTCGGCCTCGCCGAACCCCTCGTGCGAGCCGTCAACGAACTCGGCTACAGCGAACCCACTCCGATTCAATCCCAGGCGATTCCCGCCGTGCTCGGCGGCGGCGACCTGCTCGCCGGCGCGCAAACCGGCACCGGCAAGACGGCCGGCTTCACGCTGCCGATCCTGCAGCGCCTGAACGACATGCCGGCCCCGCAGGCGGGCGCGAAGCGCCCGGTGCGCGCGCTGATCCTCACGCCCACGCGCGAGCTGGCCGCGCAGGTCGAGGAAAGCGTGCGCGCCTACGGCAAGTACCTGAAGCTGCGCTCCACCGTGATGTTCGGCGGCGTCAGCATCAATCCGCAGATCGATGCGCTCAAGCGCGGCGTCGATATCGTGGTGGCCACGCCGGGCCGCCTGCTCGACCACATGCAGCAGAAGACGATCGACGTGTCGCAGCTCGACATCCTCGTGCTCGACGAAGCCGACCGCATGCTCGACATGGGCTTCATCCACGACATCAAGCGCGTGCTGGCCAAGCTGCCGGCCAAGCGCCAGAACCTGCTGTTCTCGGCCACCTTCTCCGACGAGATCAAGACGCTCGCCGACAACCTGCTCGATTCGCCGGCGCTGATCGAAGTGGCGCGCCGCAACACCACGGCCGAATCGATCGCGCAGAAGATCTACCCGGTGGACCGCGACCGCAAGCGCGAGCTGCTCACGCACCTGATCCGCGAACACAACTGGTTCCAGGTGCTGGTGTTTACGCGCACCAAGCACGGCGCGAACCGCCTGGCCGAGCAACTGGCGAAGGACGACATCAGCGCGCTGGCGATCCACGGCAACAAGAGCCAGTCGGCCCGCACGCGCGCGCTCACGGAATTCAAGGCGAATACGCTGCAGGTGCTGGTCGCCACCGACATCGCCGCGCGCGGCATCGACATCGACCAACTGCCGCACGTCGTCAACTACGAGCTGCCGAACGTGCCGGAAGATTACGTGCACCGCATCGGCCGCACCGGCCGCGCGGGCGCGACGGGCGAAGCCGTGTCGCTGGTGTGCGTCGACGAAAAGCAATTGCTGCGCGACATCGAACGCCTGATCAAGCGCGAGATTCCGCAGGAAGTGATCGCCGGCTTCGAACCCGATCCGAACGCCAAGCCGGAGCCGATTCAGCGCCGCAGCGGACAGCAGCCGCAACGTGGCGGTGGCGGTGGCGGCGGTGGTGGCAATCGCCAGCCGCAGGGCGGCGGCCAGGGCCGCGCGCAGACGGCACGTGGCGGCCAGCCCTCGGCAAAGCCGGCGGGCAGCAAGCCGGCAGCCAAGCCCGCCGCCAAGCCGGTCAAGGCCGCGCAAGGTGCGGGCAATGCCGGCGGCAACAAGCCGGCAGCCAAGCCGCGTGCGGCACAACCGGGCGGCGCACGTCCGGCCGGCAGCGGCAACGGCAACGCCGGGCACGCCAACCGCAGCCGCACCTCGCGCAGCGGTTCGCGCGGCAACTGATCGGCGCCAAGCCGCGTCAGGCGGCAGTGCACGGCGGCGCAACGCAAGCCGCGCCGCCGTGTGCCGTCAGGCTGTTTCTGTTTCGATAGCCGGAAGTGACGGGCGGGAAGCCGAACGGCACGAGCGCAAGGCGCGTGCCGCTTCCCGTCCAACAGGCCGTTTCAGCCGCGCGTCAACGCGGCGCGGCGGCCGCAATCAGCCGGATCTGCTCGATCTGGCGCGCCCAGCGCGCGACCACGGCGTCGCGCTTTTCATCGAGTTCGAACGTAATGCCCGAAGTCAGCCGCGCATAGCCGACGCGCTGCGCATCGCCGCTGGCGAGCGTCGCGCGGAAGCAGGCCAGGCCCGCCACGCCGGTGCCGTCGTCGGCCGGGCGGTCGCCCGTCGCGCCGGCCGGCTCGACGCGCAGCCGCGCCTGGTAAAACGCGCCGTCGGCCACGAAACTCAGCACCGCAGCGCGCTCGCGCACCAGCAATTGCGCACCGCGCGAACGTGGCCACAGCGCGAGATACAGCGAACCGGCATCGGGCGCGTACAGCTCGCCGACGCTCAACAACGTGGTGCGCGCATCGGGCGGCTCGACCTCCCGATCAACGATCACCAGCGAGGCCGTGAACGCCAGCTTGCCGTCGAGCGCCGTGCCGTCGAACAGCGCGAGGCAGGCGGGCGGCCACGCGTCGAACGTCCAGCGATCGAGCGCGGCGCGATCGGCCGCGCTCATGCCGGGCTCCGAAGGAAGGGCGCGAGCGCGCCCGGGACCAGGGCGGGGATCAACGGAAGAACACGTGCTGGGTCAGCTTGGTCAGCGGATACTGCAAGCCGGGCTGAATGCGCGACGGCAGATCGAGCGGCTTGAGCAGCATCTTCACGCACATGTCGGCCGACAGATGGCGGCGCACCAGCCGGTTGACGCGCACCACGCGCTCGCGGTTGTAGGCCGTATCGCGCACCTTCTCGGGATAGCGAATCGCGAACACGTGGCGCAGCGCGATCTCGGAATCCTCGTTGCGGATTTCGAGCAAGCGGCGCAGCAGCGCGCCGAGCACGGCCATCCGGCCATTGCCCTCGACCGCGTTGTACTTCTTGAAATACTTGAGGAAGTGCTTGTAGTGACGCACTTCGTCCGAACGGATGTTGTTGGTGATTTCCTTCAGCACCGGCTCGTCCGAGCATTCGTTGATCGCGCGGTAGAGCGTGGCGGTGCCGGTTTCGACCACGCAGCGCGCCACCATCTCCAGCGCGCGCGTTTTCTCGAACGCTTCGAGCGAGCAGGTTTTCGAGTATTCGTCGAAGAAATTGTGGAATGCGAGATCCCAGTCGAACTCGGGCCACACGTAGCCGATATAGGCCTTCAACGCGCGGCCGTGCTGCAGCTCCTCGTGTTCCCACTGCTCGTTGAGCCAGTCGGCTACTTCGGGGTCCTCACCGAAAAACTGGCTCAAATTGCTCGTGTAGAGATCGGAGCCGCTCTCGATGAACGACGCCGCGCACAGCAGCAGCAGCAAGTCTTCATTGGCGGCGGCCTTCGTGCGGTCGATCCGCGTGAGGTCGATGTCTTCGATGCGCCAGGGCATCACATGCTTCGTTTCGGCCAGCATCGTAGCGCTCCCAAGCACTTTGCCCCGATGGCGCGGCCGGCTGCGGCACGGCGGCGAAGCCGGCCCAGCGGCCGCACGGCCTGTCGGACAAAGCGGATATGAATGAATTATTTCGATCTGGATCCGCTTATCTTAGCCGGAACTTCTCGAATGTGCCTTCAGTCACAGACCTCTCCCGCGACACGCAGTTCCGCGCTGCCTATTGCGCCGCATCAGGCAATTAATTCGAAAGTCGCTTGCAATTCAATTCGAATCTGCGAAAGCGCGTGATGGCGCGGTATTTTGGCGTCCTCTCCATGCTGGCGGGCACCTGCGACGCGCAGCGCCGGTGCCCGCGCCGACCGTCAGAAACCGGCGGCCAGGCCGTCTCGGCGGCTGTCGCTGGCGGCCACGTAGCCGCGCTCGGGATCGTCGGCGTCGAGACGCCAGATGAACTGGCCCGAGCCGAAATCCATATACGGATCGTCGATCGACTGCATGCGGTGGCCGCGCGCCTGAAGCCCGGCCGCCACCTCGCGGTCGAGCGTGGCTTCCAGGTCGAGCGTGAAATCGCGGTTGACCTTCCAGCGCGGCGCGCAGCAGGCGGCCTGCGGCTGCTGGCCGTAGGCGAGCATCCGCACGATGGTCTGCAGGTGCCCTTGCGGCTGCATGTCGCCGCCCATCACGCCGAAGCTCATGACGGCTTCCTGGCGGCCATCGCGCTCGCGCGTGAGGAACGCCGGAATGATCGTATGAAACGGCCGCTTGCCGCCCGCCACCACGTTCGGCGAGGCCGGATCCATCGAGAAGCCGCAGCCGCGGTTCTGCAACGCGATGCCGTGGCCCGGCACCACCAGCCCCGAGCCGAAGCCCATGTAGTTCGACTGGATGAAGCTGATCATCATGCCGCGCTCGTCGGCCGCCGACAGGTAGATCGTGCCGCCCGAGCGCGGCATGCCCGGCGCGAAGTGCGTGGCGCGGGCCGGATCGATCAGTTTGGCGCGCTCGGCCAGGTAAGCGTCGTCGAGCATCTGCTCGGGCGTCACGTCCATCGAGCGCGGATCGGCCACGTAGCGGTACACATCGGCGAAGGCCAGCTTCATCGCCTCGATCTGCAGATGCTGCGATTCGACCGAATCCACCGGCATCGATTCGATATCGAAGCGCTCGACGATCCCCAGCGCGATCAGCGCCGCGATGCCCTGCCCGTTCGGCGGGATTTCATGAACCGTGTGGCCGCGAAACGACTTGCCGATCGGCTCGACCCATTCGGGGCGATAGGCGCGCAGATCCTCGGCCGTCATCGCGCCGCCGGTGTCGCGCGCGAACGCGGCCAGCGCCTCGCCCGGCGCGCCCTCGTAGAACGCGCGCGCGCCTTCGCGGGCCAGCGTCTTCAGCGTGTGCGCGTGGCCGGCCAGCACCACGCGCTCGCCCACCTCGGGCGCGCGGCCGTGCGGCAGGAAGGTCTCGGCGAAGCCCGGCTGGTCGCGCAGCGCGGGCACCGCGGCGGCCCACTTGGCGGCGACGATCGAGGCCACCGAATGGCCGCGTTCGGCCAGCTCGATGGCCGGCTCCAGCAGATCGGCGAACGGCAGCGAGCCGAAGCGCGCATGCAACGCCTCCCAGCCGGCGATCACGCCGGGCACCGTGACGGTGTCCCAGCCGCGCTGCGGCTGGCGCGCCAGGCCGTTGGCGTCCTCGCCGTGGCGACGGCGGAAATAGTCGGGGTTCCACGCGGCCGGCGCCACGCCCGAGGCGTTCAGGCCGTGCAGCTTCGCGCCGTCCCAGACCAGCGCGAACGCATCGCCGCCGAGCCCGCACGACACCGGCTCGACCACCGTGATCGCGGCGGCGGCGGCGATCGCCGCATCGACGGCGTTGCCGCCCTTCCAGAGCATCCGCAGCCCGGCCTGGGCGGCCAGCGGGTGCGAGGTCGAAACGACATTGCGCGCAAACACGGGCTGTCGGACGGACGGATAGGGGTTCTGCCAGTTGAAGCGGGTCATGCAACGGCTCCTGGAGAAAAAGGGAAAAGCGGGGCTCGGCGCACCAATGCGGCCATTGGCGGCGCGCGCAAACTGCCATTCCAACGCGAATGCGCGCGCGGAGCAAGCCGGCACGCTCGCGTCGCGAAAACGAAATGTTCGTTCGCGTGCTTGCTTACAATGGACATCCGTTTCACTTGCCTTCGAACGAACCATGACGACCCGCGACCCGCGCCTTTCGCTCAATGCCCGCCAGCAGGAACTGCTCGACTGGGTGCAACGCGACGGCTTCGTGACCGTCGACGATCTGGCCAACCATTTCGACGTCACGCCGCAAACCATCCGCCGCGACGTCAACTGGCTCGCCGATCTGAACCTGCTGCGCCGCTACCACGGCGGCGCGAGCCTGCCGACCAGCTCCGAGAACGTCTCCTACAGCGCGCGTCAGCGCATGTTCCACGACGAGAAACGACGCATCGCGGCGCTCGCGGCCTCGCATATCCCCGATCAGGCCTCGCTGTTCATCAACCTCGGCACCACCACCGAGGAGGTGGCGCGCGCGCTGAACCGCCATCGCGGCCTGCGCGTGATCACCAACAACCTGAACGTCGCGAGCATGATGAGCGGCTATCCGGAGTGCGAGGTGCTGATCACGGGCGGCATCGTGCGGCCGTGGGACAAGGGCATCGTCGGCGAGCTGGCGATCGATTTCATCCGTCAGTTCAAGGTGGACTACGCGATCATCGGCACCTCGGCGATCGAAACCGACGGCACGATGCGCGATTTCGACACGCGCGAGGTGCGCGTGGCCGAGGCGATCATCCAGCACGCGCGCACCGTGTATCTGGTGACGGATCATTCGAAGTTCGGCCGCCCGGCGCTGGTCCGTCAGGGCCACCTGTCGCAGGTGCATGCGCTGTTCACCGACAAGCCGCTGCCCGAGGACATGACCGAGACGATCGCCGCGGCCGGCACCCAGGTGTATGTGGCCGATTGAGCGGAGCCGTTGCGCCGCGCCGGCGGCGCTCGCATCGCGCGTGCCCTCACCTGGCAGGCCTCGCCGATGCGTTGCCCCACCGCCCCGAAATCCCCCGCCCCGTGCTGCATCGCAGCGCAAACTTCAAGTGAAATCAAGAAGTTGCCGCGTCGAGCCGGCCGTTGGAATTGTGACGAATTGTCAATCGAATTATTTTTGGGGCCGCATTTGGGGTTCCCCAAACCGTTGACTACACTCCCAATCCCCGGCGTTCATGCACCGCGAACGCTGTCGTGAGCATTTCCCCCCGAGCCTTCCCTGCTGGGTAACGCGCCCCGGATGCTGTCCGGCCGTGAGAAGTACGGTTTGTCTGGAGAGAACGATGCTGAGTCCGCATGAATTCGCCACCCTGTTGCTCGTCAAGGACGCGCCCGATCAGGCCGAAATGGAACGCGACGAACTGGACGCGCTGCTGGAGCAGCAACTGGTTCGGCTGGAGGCCCTCGGTTCGGGCCGCCGCTACTGCGTGACCGAGAGCGGCGACGCCGCGCTCAGGTCGATCAAGGTCCGCTATTCCTGAACGCCACACCGGTTCCGCCAACATCGCGGCCGCCGTCTCCGGACGACGGCCGTTTTCGTTGCGGCGTTCGTTTTCGGGTTCGTTTTCATTCGAGCGCAGGCGCGCCGCGTGGGCGCCTCGCTGTACGCCCGCGCCCGGCCCTCAGCCGCCGCGCAGCGTCGGATCGGCCTTCGAGCGCCAGGTGACGGCCTGCGCACGCATCGTGTTCAGATAGTCGATCCAGCCGGTGCGCGCCGCCGCGTCGGGCTGCGCGCCGAGCGCCGCGTGATGCGCGGCCAGCCCGTTCGAAAACGCGCAGAAATCCGCCTCGCTCAAGCGGCCGTGCCGCTTCGCCACCCACGCGTCGCCCAGCGCCGAGTAGACGGATGCACGATCGCGGCCGTAATCGTGCGGCTCGCCGCAGGCCCGCTGCAGCGTGTCGAAGCTCGGCTGCGCACCCCAGCCGCCGGGCAGCAACGCCGTCGAGCAGCCCGCGAGCAGCGCGAGCGCGCCGGCCACCATGATCTGACGCATGTTTCCTCCTCGATGAAGACAATCCCGCCAGTATCGTCCGGGATGAAGGCGCGCGCTACCGACCCTCTTAAACGAACTTTACTTTTTCGCTTTTGTTCATTAAATTTCGAATTCGAAAATATCGAGTTCGACTATGGGACAAAGGGCAGCAGTGACCGAACAGACGCACTACGACGTACTCGTGATCGGCGGCGGCATCAACGGCGCGGGCATCGCGCGCGACGCGGCCGGGCGCGGTTGGTCGGTACTTCTTTGCGAACAGGACGACCTCGCCTCGCACACGTCCTCGTCCAGCACCAAGCTGATCCACGGCGGCCTGCGCTATCTCGAATACAAGGAATTCGGGCTGGTGCGCAAGGCGCTGCAGGAGCGCGAAACGCTGCTGCGCGCCGCGCCCCACATCATGTGGCCGCTGCGCTTCGTCATGCCGCACATGCCGAACCTGCGCCCGGCCTGGCTGATCCGCGTCGGCCTGTTCCTCTACGATCACCTCGCCCGCCGCGAACTGCTGCCCGGCTCGCACGGCATCACGATGGCCCGTCACGCGGCCGGCGGCCCGCTGATCGATTCGATCAAGCGCGGCTTCGTCTATTCCGACGGCTGGGTGGACGACGCGCGCCTCGTGGTGCTCAACGCGATGGACGCACGCGAGCGCGGCGCCACCATCCTGACGCGCACCCGGCTGATCTCGGCCGAACGCGCCGACGGCGAATGGCTCGCGCGCCTGCAACGCGCCGACGGCTCGACGTTCGAGGTGCGCGCCCGCGCGATCGCCAACGCGGCCGGCCCGTGGGTCGGCTCGGTGCTGCACGGCGCGCTCGGCCGCGACGCGCGCCACAGCGTGCGGCTCGTCAAGGGCAGCCATATCATCACGAAGCGCCTGTTCGAGCACGATCACGCCTACATCTTCCAGAACCCGGACAAGCGGATCATCTTCGCGATTCCGTACGAACACGATTTCACGCTGATCGGCACGACCGACGTGGAATACCACGACGATCCGTCGAAGGTGTCGATCGACGGCGACGAGACGCAATACCTGTGCGACTCGATCAACCGCTATTTCAAGCAGAAGATCTCGCCGGCCGACGTGCACTGGACCTACTCCGGCGTGCGCCCGCTGCTCGAGGATGAAAACGCCGACAACCCGTCGGCCGTCACGCGCGACTACCGGCTCGAGATGGACCCGGGCCGGGGCGCGCCGCTGCTGTCGGTGTTCGGCGGCAAGATCACCACCTTCCGCAAGCTGGCCGAGGATGCGGCCGGCCTGCTCGGCGAAGCGCTCGGCTCACCCGCGCCGGCCTGGACAGCAGGCCAGCCGCTGCCGGGCGGCGACATCGCCGACGCGCGCTTCGCGCCGTTCGCCGATGCGTTCGCGCAGCGCCATGCCTGGCTGCCGGCCGCGCTCGCGCGCCGCTACGCGCGCGCCTACGGCACCCGCGCCGAACGCGTGGTGGCCGGCGCCCGATCGGTCGACGGGCTGGGCGCGGCGATCGCGCCGGGCCTGTACGAAGCGGAACTGCGTTACCTGCGCGATCACGAATGGGCGACCTGCGCCGAGGACGTGCTCTGGCGCCGCTCGAAGCTGGGGCTGCATGTCGCGCCCGGCACGCTCGACGCGGTCACGGCGGCGGTGGCGGCCTGGTTCACGGCCACCCGCGCGCTGGCCGCCGAACCGGCGCAAGTCCGCCCGGTTCACTGACGCACCGGCAACACCGAAGGCAGCAACGCGCGGCGCGCCAACCAGCCGCCGCGCGGGATCGACCGCAGCACGCGCCGCGACGAGGCCGGCGCGAAACAAAATTACTGACGAATGGAGATGAGACAGATGCAGGATCAATACATCCTCGCACTCGATCAAGGCACGACCAGCTCACGCGCGATGCTGTTCGATCGCCAGGGCAACATCAAGTCGATTGCCCAGAAGGAGTTCGAGCAAATCTATCCGCAGCCGGGCTGGGTCGAGCACGACCCGCGCGAAATCTGGTCGACGCAGGCCGGCGTGGCCGCCGAGGCCGTCACGCGCGCGGGCCTGAACGGCACGTCGATCGCCGCGATCGGCATCACCAACCAGCGCGAGACGACCATCGTCTGGGATCGCGAGACAGGCCAGCCGGTCTACAACGCGATCGTCTGGCAGGACCGCCGCACCGCCGATTTCTGCGATTCGCTGAAGAAGGACGGCCTGGAGGCGATGGTGCGCACCAAGACCGGCCTGCCGATCGATTCGTACTTCTCCGGCACCAAGATCCGCTGGATTCTCGACAACGTCGAAGGCGCGCGCGAGAAGGCGAAGCAAGGCAAGCTCGCGTTCGGCACGGTCGACAGCTGGCTGGTGTGGAACTTCACGAAGGGCGAGCTGCATGTGACCGACGTGACCAACGCGTCACGCACCATGCTGTTCAACATCCACACCCGCGAATGGGACGACGAGCTGCTGGCCGCGCTCGACATCCCGCGCAGCATGCTGCCCGAGGTCAAGGCGTCGTCGGAAGTCTACGGTCACACCAAGACCACCGTGTTCGCGTCGAAGCTGCCGCTGGCCGGCATCGCGGGCGATCAGCACGCGGCCCTGTTCGGCCAGATGTGCACCAGCTCGGGGATGGTGAAGAACACCTACGGCACCGGCTGCTTCCTGATGATGAACACCGGCGAGAAGCCGATCGAATCGAAGAACAACCTGGTCACCACGATCGCCTGGCAGATCGGCGATCAGGTCAACTACGCGCTCGAAGGCAGCATCTTCATCGCCGGCGCGGTGGTGCAGTGGCTGCGCGACGGGCTCGGCATCATCAAGTCCGCCACCGAGATCGAAAAGCTCGCGGCCAGCGTGCCGCACACCGATGGCGTGTATCTCGTGCCGGCGTTCGCCGGCCTCGGCGCGCCGCACTGGAACGCCCGCGCGCGCGGCTCGCTGTTCGGCGTCACGCGCGGCACCACCGATGCGCATCTGGCACGCGCCGCGCTCGACGCGATCGCCTACCAGTCGCTCGACGTGCTGGCCGCCATGGAAGCCGATTCGGGCCTCAGCATCGGCGAGCTGCGCGTGGACGGCGGCGCGAGCGCCAACAACCTGCTGATGCAGTTCCAGGCCGACCTGCTCGGCGTGGACGCGGTGCGTCCGCAGATCACCGAAACCACCGCGCTCGGCGCCGCCTACCTGGCGGGCCTGGCGACCGGCTACTGGGAGAACCTCGACGCGGTGCGCAGCCAGTGGCAGCTCGACCGGCGCTTCTCGCCGTCGATGCCCGCCGATCAGGTGAGCACCGCGCTGGCCGGCTGGCAGCGTGCGGTGCGCGCCGCCAAGACCTGGGCCGACGACAGGCGGTAAACTGCGCGCCCGCCGCCGCGTGCACCAAGCCCGCGCGGCGGGCGATACAAGCAGCCACCCTTCATAACGAGCAGGCGGACCGTGCAACGCGCGAGTCCGCCGCATTGGTAGAGAGACACTCGACATGTCACCTTATATTGCGGAGTTCATCGGCACGGCGATCCTCGTGCTGCTCGGCAACGGCGCCGTTGCCAACGTGCTCCTCGCGAAGACCAAGGGCCGCGGCGCGGACCTGATCGTCATCGTGATGGGCTGGGCGATGGCGGTGTTCGTCGCCGTCTACGTCACCGCGAAGTTCAGCGGCGCGCACCTCAACCCGATCGTCACCATCAGCCTCGCGCTGGCGGGCAAGTTCGCCTGGTCGAAGGTGGCCGGCTACGTGGCCGCGCAGATGCTCGGCGGGATGGCGGGCGCGCTGCTGGTCTGGCTCGCCTATCGGCAGCACTTCGCCAAGGAGGTCGATCCCGATCTCAAGCTCGCGGTGTTCTGCACCGCGCCGGCGATCCGCAGCGTCGCGCACAACGTGCTGACCGAGGCGATCTGCACGTTCGTGCTGATTCTCGGCGTGCTGTATCTGGCCGCGCCGCAAGTGGGGCTCGGCGCGCTCGACGCGTTGCCGGTGGGCTTGCTGGTGCTCGGCATCGGCATCTCGCTGGGCGGCCCGACCGGCTATGCGATGAGCCCGGCGCGCGATCTGTCGCCGCGCATCATGCACGCGCTGCTGCCGATTCCGGGCAAGCGCGACAGCGACTGGCGCTATGCGTGGATTCCGGTGCTCGGGCCGCTGGCCGGCGGAG
>NZ_BAAILN010000138.1:112702-114472 GCF_054589155.1 Burkholderia sp. 3C | reverse complement strand
TGCATCAGACGCACTGAGCGCCCGGTTCGCGGCGCGGGCGGGGGCATCGGTCGGCCCGCGCCGCGAACCTGTCTTGTTCGGCTTTCTTCGCTTCTTCGCTTTCAGCACCCGCCTTCGGCAATTCGCCTCGGCCGCCGCGACGGTCAATCGCCTGCTTCGGGCGATTTCCTCGCTTCATCTCCGCGCCCAAAAACGACAACGCCGCCGCGCCGGTTACCCGGCTGGCGGCGGCGTGCCGTGCACGTCGAGATCGAACGGCATGCGGCCGAACCGCGATGCGCGTCGGCCGAATGCGAAAACGCGCTTACTGCGGCAGATCCCAGCGCGGCGGCGTTTCCGCGTTGATCGTCACGCGAAACGCGCGCGCTTCCGAATCGCCGGGATTGCGCAGCGTGTAGGGCTGGTCGGCGTCGAACACGATCGCGTCGCCGGTCGCCAGCAACTGGCGACGGTCGTTGACGGCCACTTCGAGCGTGCCTTCGCTCACCACCAGGTTGATCGAGGTGCCCGGCGCGCGGCGCACGCCGGTTTCGGTATGCAGCGGCGCGACGCGCAGCTCGTGGAATTCCGCCGTGGCCGGCTCGCCTTCCGGATAGAGCGCCCGCGACGAGAAACGGCCGTTCGAGCCGATCACGCGCACCGCGCGCTCGGCCGGCAGATGCTCGAAGCCGAGCACCGCGTGACGGCGCAGGAACGCGGCCACCGACACCTTCAGCGCCGCCGCCACCTTGCAGAGCACCTTGATGGACGGCACGCTGCGGGCCGATTCGATCTGCGCGAGCATCGCCCGCGACACGCCGGACAGGCGTGCCAGCGCATCCAGCGACAGTTGCCGCTCGGCACGCAGCCGGGCCAGATTGACGCCGACCTGGCGCTCCAGCGCGTCGAACGATTCCTGCGGGGCGCCAGGCGCCGGCGTGGCCGCACGATCGGCGGCTTCGCGGTCGCGCACCAGCGCGAGGGATGAATGCATGGTTAGCCTCCAGCGCGCAGGATGCGCGCAGCGAACTTGATTGCAGGCAAGACTAGCATCGGGGTTGGGGGCGGCAAACGAAGTTATCTTCACACTGTTATCAGCATCGCAGAGGAATCGTCAGTGCCGGCAAGCCGTATGCGGCCGGCTTGGCCGGCCGATCGCGCCGCCCGGGTTCCATCGCCGTGACAGGGCCGGATCGCGCTTCGCCAGCCGTCGCGTCGGCGCAACCTCGCCGCCCCCGCGCGGCGCGCACCTGCGACGGCCCGGAATTCCAAAAGCTATAATGGAAAGCTTTCCCCGACGGTAGATCCACCGGCGCCCGAGGCGCCTGCCACGGCCGCCCGCCGCCTCGCCCTTGCCGCCTGCCGCGCCTCGCGCGCCGCCCGGGCAACAGGCGGCGGCCCGGAGCCGACCGTCCCGACTCACCCGCATTGACGCCCCCAGGTCAACCACTGCGAACGGCGAACCCCATGACGAAAAAAATCTACATCAAGACGTTCGGCTGCCAGATGAACGAGTACGACTCGGACAAGATGGCCGACGTGCTCAACGCTTCCGAAGGCCTCGTGAAAACCGATCGGCCCGAAGACGCCGACGTGATCCTGTTCAACACCTGCTCGGTGCGCGAGAAGGCGCAGGAAAAGGTGTTCTCGGATCTCGGCCGGGTGCGCGAGCTCAAGGAAGCGAACCCGAACCTGATCATCGGCGTGGGCGGCTGCGTCGCCAGCCAGGAAGGCGAGGCGATCGTGGCGCGCGCACCGTACGTGGATGTCGTGTTCGGCCCGCAAACCCTG
>NZ_BAAILN010000138.1:59783-112609 GCF_054589155.1 Burkholderia sp. 3C | reverse complement strand
GACGCGCGCCGCGCGAGCGGCCGCTCGCAGGTCGACATCACGTTCCCCGAAATCGAGAAATTCGACCACCTGCCGCCGGCGCGCGTCGATGGCCCGAGCGCGTTCGTATCGATCATGGAAGGCTGCAGCAAGTACTGCAGCTACTGCGTGGTGCCCTACACGCGCGGCGACGAAGTCTCGCGCCCGCTCGACGACGTGCTGACCGAAATCGCCGGCCTGGCCGACCAGGGCGTGCGCGAAGTCACGCTGCTCGGCCAGAACGTCAACGCCTACCGCGGCGCGCTCACCCAGGGCTCGCCCGACATCGCCGATTTCGCCACGCTGATCGAATACGTGGCCGACCTGCCCGGCATCGAGCGAATCCGCTACACCACCTCGCATCCGAAGGAATTCACGCAGCGCCTGCTCGACGTGTACGCGCGCGTGCCGAAGCTCGTCAATCACCTGCACCTGCCCGTGCAGCACGGCTCCGACCGCATCCTGATGGGGATGAAGCGCGGCTACACGGTGCTCGAATACAAATCGCTGATCCGCAAGCTGCGCGCGATCCGGCCCGATCTGTCGCTGTCGACCGACATCATCATCGGCTTCCCCGGCGAAACCGAGGACGATTTCGAGAAGACCATGCAGCTCGTGCACGACATGAGCTACGACACCAGCTTCTCGTTCATCTACAGCCCGCGCCCCGGCACGCCGGCCGCCAATCTGCACGACGACACGCCGCGCGAGGTCAAGCTCAAACGCCTGCAACATCTGCAGGCCACCATCGAGGAAAACGTCGCGCGGATCAGCGCATCGATGGTCGGGCGGGTCGAGCGGATTCTCGTCGAAGGGCCGTCGCGCAAGGATCCGAACGAGCTGGCCGGCCGTACCGAGAACAACCGCGTGGTGAATTTCCCCGCGCCGGTCGCCTCGCATCCGCGCCTGATCGGCCAGATGATCGACGTGCGGATCAACCACGCGTACCCGCATTCGCTGCGCGGCGAGCTCGTGCTCGCCCACGACGAAGCCAGCCGCGCCACCCACTGAACCGAGCGCCCAACCGAAGGAAGCCCACGCTACCTTGAAGCCGACCCAAGCCCTGGAATTCACCGCCCCGCGCGATGACAACGCGCGCCTCGCCAACCTTTGCGGCCCGCTGGACGAAAACCTGCGCCAGATCGAGCAGGCGCTCGACGTGACGCTGCAGCGGCGCGGCCACCGGATCTCGATCCGCGGCCGTGGTGCGAAGCTCGCGCTCGCCGCGCTCGAGAACTTCTACAACCGCGCGCGCGATCCGCTGTCGCTCGACGACATCCAGCTCGCGCTGGTCGAGACGCGCCACCTCGGCAACGGCGCGGCGGACAGCGCGCCGGACGTGCGCTTTCGCGGCGATCCCGACCGTCCGTTCGACGACGCGCCCGCGCTCGCCGCCGATGCCGACGCCCCCGGCGAGGAGCCGACGCCCAAGCTCTACACGCGCCGCGCCGACCTGCGCGGCCGCACCCCGGCGCAACGCGAGTACCTGAAGCAGATCCTCGCGCACGACGTGACGTTCGGCGTCGGGCCGGCCGGCACCGGCAAGACCTACCTGGCCGTGGCCTGCGCCGTCGACGCGCTGGAGCGCGATCAGGTCAAGCGCATCGTGCTGACGCGTCCCGCCGTCGAGGCCGGCGAACGGCTGGGCTTCCTGCCCGGCGATCTGTCGCAGAAAATCGATCCGTATCTGCGCCCGCTCTACGACGCGCTCTACGATCTGCTCGGTTTCGACAAGACGGCCAAGATGTTCGAGCGCCAGATGATCGAAATCGCGCCGCTGGCCTACATGCGCGGCCGGACGCTGAACCACGCGTTCATCATCCTCGACGAGGCGCAGAACACCACGCCCGAGCAGATGAAGATGTTCCTGACGCGGATCGGCTTCGGCTCGAAGGCCGTCGTCACCGGCGACACCACCCAGATCGACCTGCCGCGCGGCCACAAGAGCGGCCTGGTCGAAGCGCAGCAGGTGCTGACGCAGGTGCGCGGGATCGCGCTCACGCGCTTCACCAGCGTCGACGTGGTGCGTCACCCGCTGGTCGCGCGAATCGTCGAGGCCTACGACGAGTTCCACGCCCAGCACAAGGACGCCTGAGCGACCTGCGCACGCCTGCCGCCGGCGCCCCGGCCGCGGGCGAGCCGTGCGATGCGCATGAGGCAGGCAGCCGCGCGTCGGTCCGCCGCGGGCCTGCCGGTGCGGCCGCTCCAGCACCGGTCGGCACGCACCGCCACGGCCCGCGCGAGCGCTGCGGAACCGCAAAAACGCACGCTCCGGCACGCGCCGCGCCGGCCAAAACGCCTGGCCGTTTGGTGTATCCTCGTGCGGTTGCCCTCGACGCCGTCCACATGAAATCCTCCCGCAAAGCCAATCCAGCCTCCCACCCGAGCGCGCCGCGCGTATCGCTGTTCGACGAGCGCGGCAAGGTCAAGACGGTCGACGCGCAAGCCCTGCGCATCGATTTCCCCGACGGCCGTTCGCTGATGTTCGATCTGTCCGGCAGTTCCGGCGAAGCCTCGGTCGCGATCGTCGCGCAGCACGCGGACATCTCGCAGCGCGCCATCCTGACGCTGCGCCCCGAGCACTACGACAGCCTGACGCTGTCGGTCGGCGCCGAAGCCGCACCGGAAGGCGATGACGATGACGGCGACTCGGACGACGAATCCGAGCCGGCGGGCGAGCCGGAGCTAGAACTGGTGGTGCAGTACGGCGACGAAATCACGGCGCAAGTGCGCAAGACCTTGCCCAAGCGCAAGCTGATCGCCGAATGGCTCGCCACCACGCTGTCCTCGGACGCCCAGCTCACGGTGCGCTTCGTCGGTGAAAAGGAAGGCCGCGAGCTGAACGGCGGCTACCGCAAGAAGGATTACCCCACCAACGTGCTGACCTTCGCCTACGAGCAGGCGCCCGACGGCACGACCATCGGCGATCTGGTGCTGTGCTGCCCGGTGGTCGAGAAGGAAGCGGCCGAGCAGAACAAGCCGCTGCAATCGCATTACGCGCATCTGCTGGTGCACGGCGCGCTGCATGCGCAGGGCTACGATCATGAGCGCAGCGAGGAAGACGCGACCGAGATGGAAGCGCTCGAAATCGACATGTTGGCCAAGCTCGGTTTCGCGAATCCCTACGAATAAGCGCCCCACCCTTCACCTTCTCCGCGCCCGGCCGTGAGCACACCGATCCCCGTTCCCTCTGCGTATCCGCCGCCAATCGGCAACGGCAGGCTGCTGACCGACGACGAGCTGGCCGTTTCGCTCGACGCGTCGTTGAGCGACTGGGACCGCCGCTCCGATCTCTGGCTGTTCGGCTATGGCTCGCTGATCTGGAATCCGGGCCTGCCGGTGGCCGAGCAGTTGCACGGCCGCGTGCACGGCTACCATCGCGGGCTGTATCTGTGGTCGCGCGTCAATCGCGGCTCGGCCGAACGGCCCGGGCTCGTGCTGGCGCTCGATCGCGGCGGCTCGTGCAGCGGCGTGGCGTTCCGCATCGCCGGCCCCACCGCCATGCCGCATCTCGAAACGCTCTGGAAACGCGAAATGCCGATGGGCTCGTACCGGCCCGCCTGGCTGCCGTGCACGCTCGCCAGCGGCGAACGCGTGCGCGCGCTGGCGTTCGTGATGCGCCGCGACGCGCCCACCTACACCGGCAAGCTGACCGACGAGGTGGTGCGCGCCGTGTTCGCTTGCGCCGAAGGCCGCTACGGCACCACGCTCGACTACGTCACCCGCACCGTGGCCGCGCTGCGCGAAAGCGGCATCCCCGACCGCTCGCTCGAATCGCTGCTGGCCCGCTGCGCCTGAGCCGGGTCGCGCGCGCTCTCACGGCATTTTTTCCCGGGATGGGCGCTGCACCGATTCCGGGTTAGGATGGGTCCACGCCGCCAGGCAGGCCGTCGCGTCGGCCATTTGGCCGACACGGAAGCGCCGTGGCCTTGGTGTATCCTTGCCAACTCCGTGACAACGCGCCTGCGGTCCGCCCGGGCGCACCACCATGAACGATTCGTATCCCAGTCGAAAGTCCACCGACAAACCTCCCGAAAAGCGCTCGCTGCTGGAGCGCCTGACCGATTTCATCTCGCCCGAGCCCGAATCCCGCGGCGAGCTGCTCGAAATCCTGCAGGACGCGCACGAGCGCAACCTGATCGACGCCGATTCGCTGTCGATGATCGAAGGCGTGTTCCAGGTCTCCGACCTCTGCGCGCGCGACATCATGGTGCCCCGCGCCCAGATGGACGCCCTCAACATCGCCGACAAGCCCGAGGATTTCATCCCGTTCGTGCTTGAAAAGGCCCACTCGCGCTACCCGGTCTACGAAGAAAACCGCGACAACGTGATCGGCGTGCTGCTCGCGAAAGACCTGCTGCGCTTTTACGCGGAAGACGAATTCGACGTGCGCGGCATGCTGCGCCCGGCCGTGTTCATCCCGGAATCGAAGCGCCTGAACGTGCTGCTCCACGATTTCCGCGTGAACCGCAACCACCTCGCGATCGTGGTCGACGAATACGGCGGCGTGGCCGGCCTGATCACCATCGAGGATGTGCTGGAGCAGATCGTCGGCGACATCGAGGACGAATACGACTTCGACGAGGAAGCCGGCAACATCATCTCGGCGCCCGACGGCCGCTTCCGCGTGCGCGCGCTCACCGAGATCGCCCAGTTCAACGAACACTTCGGCACCGATTTCTCCGACGAGGAAGTCGACACCATCGGCGGGCTGATCACCCATCACTTCGGCCGCGTGCCGCATCGCGGCGAAAAGCTGCGGCTCGACAAGCTGATCTTCGAGATCCAGCGCGGCGATGCGCGCCAAATCCACGTGCTGCTGGTGCGCCGCGATCCGCTCGCCGGCCGCCGCAACGAATTGGCTGACGACTGATCGTCCGGCCGCCCCGTCAACACCCCTGCTCGACCCCATGGCCGAATCGTTCACGCCCCGCGCGCCGCGCGCCGCCACCTTCGCGGCGGACCGCCGCGCGCTGCCCCGTTGGCATTTCCCGGCGGCCCTGCTGGCCGGCGCGGCCAACACGCTGAGCTTCGCGCCCACGCCGCACGGCGGCTGGCTGCAACTGCTGGTGTTCGTGTGGTTCTTTGCGCAGCTCGCGCGCACCGGCACGCGCTGGCAGGCCACGCTGACCGGCGCGGCGTTCGGCTTCGGCAACTTCCTGACCGGCATCTGGTGGCTCTATATCAGCATGCACGTGTATGGCGAGATGGCGGCCTGGATCGCGGGCGGCGCGCTCGCGCTGTTCTGCTTGTACCTGTGCGTGTATCCGGCGCTGTCCGCGCTGATCTGGGCGCTTGCCTCGGGCCGGGGCGCGGGCCGCACGTTCGCCCCGAGCTGGCACGGCGCGTTGGCGTTCGCCAGCGCCTGGGCGCTCGGCGAATGGGCGCGCGGCACCGTGTTCACCGGCTTTCCGTGGCTCGCGAGCGGCTATGCGCAGGTCGATGGCCCGTTCGCCGGCTATGCGCCGGTGGCCGGCGTGTATGGCGTGGGCTGGGTGCTCGCGCTGTTCGCGGCGCTGGTGGTCAACGCGGTCGTCAGCGCGCGCCGCGGGCGCGGCACGGCCTTGAGCGGCCCGCTCGCGCCGGCCACGCTGGCCGTGGCGCTGGTCGCGATCGGCCTGCTGCTGCCGATGGTGCCGTGGACCAAGCCCGAGAATCAGCCGCTGCACGTGCGGCTGCTGCAAGGCAACGTCAAGCAGGACGTCAAGTTCGAGCAGGCCGGCATCGACGCCGCCATCAAGATGTACACGAAGATGATCACCGAGCGGCCGGCCGACCTGGTGGTCACGCCCGAAACGGCGATCGCGGTGATGATCCAGGATCTGCCGCTGCCGTTCGCCAAGGCGGTGCGCAGCTTCGTCGACAAGACCGGCACCTCGGTGCTGTTCGGCGCGGTAGGCGACACGATCCTGCCCGACGGCAGCGTCGTCGACTACACCAACAGCCTGTATGGCGTGACGCCCGGCTCGATGGACATCTACCACTACGACAAGCACCACCTGGTGCCGTTCGGCGAGTTCATCCCGTGGGGCTTCCACTGGTTCGTCAACCTGATGAAGATGCCGCTCGGCGATTTCGCGCGCGGCGCGCTGGTGCAGAAGCCGTTCCTGGTCCACAACCAGCCGGTGATGGCCGACATCTGCTACGAGGATCTGTTCGGTGAGGGCATTGCCGCAACCGTGCGCGAAAACGCGCCGTCGCCGGGCATCCTCGTGAACGTGACCAACCTCGCCTGGTTCGGCGACACCATCGCGCTCGACCAGCATCTGCAGATCGCGCGGATGCGCTCGCTCGAAACGGGCCGGCCGATGCTGCGCGCGACCAACACCGGCATGACGGCCGCGATCGACGCGCACGGCCGCGTGCTCGACCAGCTCAAGCCGTTCACGATCGGCGCGATCGACGTCACCGTGGAAGGCACACAGGGCATCACGCCGTTCGTCGCGAACGGCAATGCCATCGTGCTAGGCGTGGCGCTCGTGCTGCTGGTGCTCGCCTTCGCGATCGGGCCGCGCCTGCGCCGCGGCGCGCGCGGCTGAACGCACGCGTAGCCGCTCCCGCCACCCACCTGCTCACGCGTCAGCGGCCTGCATCGGCCGCATCCGACCACGCGCTGCCGGCCCCGGCCAGCGCGCGCAGGTCCTGCGCGACCGCGTCGAGCACCGGCGCCCATTGCAGGAACGCCGGCTGTCGATACAGCGTGGCCGACGGATAGAGCGGGCTGTCGCGCCGCTCCAGTTGCCACACCCAATGCGGATTCACGTCGAGCAGCACCCAGGTTGCCTGCCCCACCGCGCCGCTCAGGTGCGCCATCGACGTGCAGCATGTGATCACCAGATCGAGCGCGCCGACGTAGGCGGCCGTGTCGTCGAAATTCCGCCATTCGGCGCTGTGATCGACGATCGGCAAACCCGCCGCGCGCGCCGCCTCCACCTCCGCGCCGAGGCCCGGCTGCAGCGAATGAAACGTCACGCCCTCGACGCCCGCGAACGCGGCCGCGTAACGCTCGATGCCGACGCGCCGGAACGGATTGCGCTGATGCGACGGGCTGCCCGTCCACGCGAGGCCGACGCGCAGCCGTTCGCCGGGCGCCGCCTCGGCGTCGAAGCGGGTGCGCCATGCGTCGACGGCGCTCGGGTCGGCCATCAGATACGGCACGTTGGCGCCGGCCGCCGCATCGGGCAGGCCGAGCTGCCAGGGCACGCTGCCGATCGGCACCTGGTAGTCGGCGGCGGGCAGATGCTCGATCGCGCCGTCGTTGCTGTACAGCTCGACATGCTGGCCGAGGCTGCGCGAGAGCAGCGCGCCCATCTGCGCGAACGAATTCCACACCAGCCGCCCGCCCTCGCGATGCACGCGCGCGGACAGCAGCGGAATCGTGCGCGCCAGTTGCAGCAGGTCGCCCATGCCCTGTTCGCCCCACACCAGCAAGGTCTTGCCGGCCAGCGATTCGCCATGCCAGCGCGGCGCGGCCATGGTCGGGCGCGTGCCGCGCAACTCGCTCGAACCGTGCCAGCGCGATTCGTGGCCAAACCAGCCGTCGGCGAAATTGCCGCGCACGAGCTGGATGATGCCGAGATTGAAGCGGAATGTTTCATCGTCGGGCGACAGCGCCAGCGCGCGCTGCGCGCAGCGCTCGGCGTCGTCCCAGCGCTGCGCTTCCTTGTAGGCGCACGACGCGTTGTTCTGGGCCAGCGCGCTGTCCGGCGCCAGTTCTAGCGCGCGTTCGGCCGCGGCCACCGAACGTTCGAGGTCGTAACGCGCGCGGTAGGACACCACCAGGTTGATCCAGGCCTGCTCGTCGCGCGGGTTGGCCGCGACGGCCTGCTCCAGCAAGGCCAGCTCCTCGGCCGGATCGCCGCCCGTGATCCGCACCGCGATCGCCAGGTTGTTGCGCAGCGACGGCCAGTCGGGCATCAGTTCGAGCACGCGCCGGTACGGCACGATCGCCTCGGCGTGACGGCCGCCCATCTGCAGCGCATAGCCGCAATTGAACGCCAGTGCGGCCACCTCCGGCTCGATGCGCCACACGCAGGCCGCGAACTCGGCCGCATCGCCGTAGCGCTGCTGTTCGAGCAGCGTGACGGTGAGCCGCGCGAGCGATTCGTAATCGAGCGCATGCAGCCGCGAGGCCGCGTCGAGCCAGAAGGCGCGCGCCTCGGTGCGGCCGGATTCGGTCGCCGCCACGGCTTCGCGGAGGAATTCGAGCAAGGACGGATAGAGCGGGAACTGCGGATCGACGGGCGGTCTGAACATGGCGGGCATGGGGGCCGGGCATCGGCGGACAGGGCAATGGAATGCATCTTACCGCGCTGTTATGCCGCATCGACAGCGACGTGCGCGACGCCTGCCCGCTGTATCGCGCATGCGCTCGCGACACGCTCACGAGGCACGCTCGCCGCCTCGCGCGAACGCGTCGCGCATCCGTGCGGCGCGCCGCCATACCGCGCAAGATTCGCGCCTCGACACGCGTGCCGGCCGTTCCGGCGTCACGGTCGCGCCGATCCGGTAAAATTACGCGTTTTACGCCCATCCAAGCCGCGCACCGGACTGGAGCGCCGGTCCGAGTCGCCTCGCGCCAGCCCCCGTCGGAACGCCCAGCGCCTACGAAGGCCCCTCATGCTCACGTTTCAACAAATCATCCTGACGCTCCAGTCCTACTGGGACAAACAGGGTTGTGCCCTGCTCCAGCCCATCGACATGGAAGTCGGCGCAGGCACCTCGCACGTTCACACGTTTCTGCGCGCGATCGGCCCCGAGCCGTGGCGCGCCGCCTACGTGCAACCGTCGCGCCGCCCGAAGGACGGCCGCTACGGCGCGAACCCGAACCGCCTGCAGCACTACTACCAGTATCAGGTGGTGATGAAGCCGGCCCCGGAGAACATCCTCGATCTCTACCTCGGCTCGCTCGAAGCGCTCGGCTTCGACCTGAAGCAGAACGACGTGCGCTTCGTCGAGGACGACTGGGAGAACCCCACGCTCGGCGCCTGGGGCCTCGGCTGGGAAGTCTGGCTGAACGGCATGGAAGTCACGCAGTTCACGTATTTCCAGCAGGCCGGCGGCCTCGATTGCAAGCCGGTGCTCGGCGAGATCACGTACGGGCTCGAACGCCTCGCGATGTATCTGCAGAAGGTGGAAAACGTCTACGACCTGATCTGGACGGAGTGGGAAGAACTCGGCCCGAACGGCCCGGAACTGCGCCGCCTGACCTACGGCGACGTGTATCACCAGAACGAAGTCGAGCAATCGACCTACAACTTCGAGCACGCCAACGTCGATCTGCTGTTCACGTTCTTCAACAGCTACGAAGCCGAAGCGAAACGGATGATCGAGGCGAAGCTCGCGCTGCCCGCCTACGAACTCGTGTTGAAGGCCGGCCACACGTTCAACCTGCTCGACGCACGCGGCGCGATCTCGGTCACCGAGCGCGCGGCCTACATCGGCCGGATTCGCGCGCTGTCGCGGCTCGTGGCGCAGTCCTACTACGAATCGCGCGAGGCGCTCGGCTTCCCGATGATCGGCAATCCGGTGCGTGGCGTGCCGGGCCTCGCCACGGCCGCCGACGCGGCCCAGCCGGGCTGGGTTCCGCCCCTGAAGGCCGAACGCAAGATCGACAAGGACTGACGAGATTCCTCCCACCATGACGCACACCCATACCGCTCCCCTCCTCGTCGAACTGCTGACCGAGGAACTGCCGCCGAAGGCGCTCGCCCGCCTCGGCGACGCCTTTGCCGAAGGCCTCGCGCAGCGCCTCGCCGCGCGCGACCTGACCGACGGCGAACCCGTGTTCGAACGCTACGCCACGCCGCGCCGCCTGGCCGTGGTGATCCGCAACGTGCGCGCCGTCGCGCCGGATCGCCAGGTTCGCGAGAAAGTGCTGCCCGTGTCGGTCGCGCTCGACGCCGAAGGCAAGCCCACCCCGCCGCTCGCGAAGAAGCTCGCGGCGCTCGGCCACCCCGACCTCGCCATCGATTCGCTCGAACGCGCCCAGGACGGCAAGGCCGAAGCGTTCTTCATCAACTACTCGGCGCCCGGCGCGCAACTGGCCGACGGCCTGCAGGCCGCGCTCGACGACACGCTCGCCAAGCTGCCGATCCCGAAGGTGATGACGTATCAACGCCCGGACGGCACCGACGTGCGCTTCGTGCGCCCGGTGCTGCGCCTGACCGTGCTGCACGACACGCAGGTCGTGCCGGTCACCGCGTTCGGCATCGACGCCGGCGACACCACGCTCGGCCACCGCTTCCTGTCGACGGGCGCCGTGGCGATCCGCTCGGCTGAAACCTATGCCGATACGCTGCGCGAGAAAGGCCGCGTGATCGCGCACTTCGTCGACCGCCGCGAATCGATCCGCACGGCGCTCGCCGCCCATGCCGAAAGCGACACCGTGGTGATGCCCGAAGCGCTGCTCGACGAGGTCAACGCGCTGGTCGAATGGCCGGTGGTGTATGCCTGCAACTTCGAGGACGAATTCCTGGACGTGCCTCAGGAATGCCTGATCCTGACGATGCAGACCAACCAGAAGTATTTCGCGCTGACCGATGCCGCCGGCAAGCTGCGCTCGCGCTTCCTGATCGTCTCGAACATCGAGACGCCCACGCCGGGCGACATCGTCGAAGGCAACGAGCGCGTGGTGCGCCCGCGCCTGGCCGATGCGAAGTTCTTCTTCGAGACCGATAAAAAGACCCGCCTCGCCGATCGCGTGCCGCGCCTGGCCAACGTCGTCTATCACAACAAGCTCGGCTCGCAGCTCGCGCGCGTCGAGCGGATCGAATCGATCGCCGCGCAGATCGCACCGGCCGTCGGCGCCGATGCCGCGCTCGCGCAACGCGCCGCGCGCCTCGCCAAGGCCGACCTGCTGACCGACATGGTGGGCGAGTTCCCCGAGCTGCAAGGCACGATGGGCACCTACTACGCGCGCCACGACGGCGAGCCGGACGAAGTCGCCGTCGCCTGCACCGAGCATTACCAGCCTCGCTTCTCCGGCGACACGCTGCCGGCCGCGCCGGTCAGCACGGCGGTTGCGCTGGCCGACAAGCTCGAAACGATCGTCGGCATCTGGGGCATCGGCCTCGCGCCCACGGGCGAGAAGGACCCGTTCGCGCTGCGCCGTCACGCGCTCGGCGTGCTGCGCCTGCTGCTCGAAAAGCAGTTGCCGCTCGACCTCGTCGAACTGCTGCGCACGGCCTATGCGAGCTTCGCCGGCATCGACGGCGTGGCCGATTCGACCGCCGCGATCTACGCGTTCTTCCTCGACCGCCTGCGCGGCATCCTGCGCGAGCGCGGCTACTCGACGGGCGAGATCGAAGCCGTGCTCGGCCTCGAACCGACGCGCGTCGACGACCTGATCGCCCGCCTCGATGCGGTGCGCGAGTTCACGCGTCTGGCCGAAGCGGAAGCGCTCGCCGCGGCCAACAAGCGGATCTCGAACATCCTGAAGAAGTCGGAAGGCGGCGCGCCGGGCGAAGTTCAATCGGCCCTGCTGGTCGAGCCGGCCGAACAGGCGCTCGCCGCGCAACTGGCGGAAGTCACGCCGCGCGTGCAGTCGCAACTGGCCGCACGCGACTACACGGGCGCGCTGTCGGCGCTCGCCGCGTTGCGCGCGCCGGTCGATACCTTCTTCAACGACGTGATGGTCAACGCCGAGGATCCCGCGCTGCGCGCGAACCGCCTCGCGCTGCTGTCGGCGCTGCATCAGCAGATGAACTGCGTCGCCGACATCTCGAAGCTCGCCGCGTAAGCGGCACGCCCCACGTCACGCGCGCCAGGAGAACGTCATGCCCCACCGCAAGCTCGTCGTCCTCGACCGGGACGGCGTCATCAACGTCGATTCGGATGCGTTCATCAAGACGCCCGACGAGTGGATCGCGCTGCCCGGCAGCCTCGAAGCGATCGCACGGCTCAACCACGCGGGCTACCGCGTGGTGGTCGCGACCAACCAGTCGGGCATCGGCCGCGGGCTGTTCGACATGGCGGCGCTCAACGCCATGCATCTGAAGATGCACAAGGCTGCCGCCACGGTCGGCGCGCGCATCGACGCGGTGTTCTACTGCCCGCACACGGCCAACGACAACTGCGATTGCCGCAAGCCGAAGCCGGGCATGA
The DNA here is from genome assembly GCF_054589155.1 of Burkholderia sp. 3C. Classification (NCBI taxonomy): domain Bacteria; kingdom Pseudomonadati; phylum Pseudomonadota; class Betaproteobacteria; order Burkholderiales; family Burkholderiaceae; genus Burkholderia; species Burkholderia sp. 3C. Next base: position 100,486 of record NZ_BAAILN010000138.1, on the reverse strand, counting down.
TGACGATGATCTCGGAGCGCTTCGAGATCGACGCGGACGAAACGCCGATCGTCGGCGATTCGCTGCGCGACCTGCAAGCCGGCGTCGCGGTCGGCTTCCGGCCGCATCTGGTGCTCACGGGCAAGGGCCGCAAGACGCTCGCGGCCGGCAACCTGCCCGAAGGCACGCGCGTGCACGACGACCTGCGCGCGTTCGCGCTCGATTTCCTGTCACGGGAGCCGGGCTGATCCGACGGCGCGCCACCCGTTCCACCGTTCCCGTCGTTTCCGCTGTTTCGCCTACGTCCGAACCAAGCCGATGCTCATCATCCGTTCGCTGTTGCTGCTTCTCTATCTCGTGCTGTACACGGTGCCGTATGCGACCGCGTGCTTCATCGCGTTCCCGTTCCTGCGCCCTGACGCACGCTACTGGATGGCGGCCGGCTGGTGCCGTTCGACGCTCTTCGTGGTGCGCGTGCTGAACGGCATCCGCTACCGCATCGAGGGCATGGAAAACCTGCCGGACGGCCCCGCCGTGCTGCTCTCGAAGCATCAATCGGCCTGGGAAACGCTGGCCTTCCCGGCGCTGATGCCGCGCCCGCTCTGTTACGTGTTCAAGCGCGAGCTGCTCTACGTGCCGTTCTTCGGCTGGGCGCTCGGCCTGCTGCACATGGTCAACATCAACCGCAAGGAAGGCAAGTACGCCTTCGATTCGGTGATCCGCCAGGGCAAGAAGCGGCTCTCGGAAGGCGCGTGGGTGATCATGTTCCCCGAAGGCACGCGCACGCCCACCGGCCGCCAGGGCAAATACAAGACGGGCGGCGCCCGCTTCGCGGTGGGCGCAGGCGCCCCGGTCGTGCCGATCGCCCACAACGCGGGACGCGTCTGGCCACGTAATTCGTTCACGAAGTATCCGGGTATAGTCACGGTGTCGATCGGCAAGCCGATCGATTCGCGCGGCCTGAGCCCCGACGAGTTGAACACGCGCGTCGAGCAATGGATCGAAGCGGAAATGCGCCGCATCGATCCCGAAGCCTACCGCCACGAAGGCGGTGGCGCGGACGGCGGTACACCTCCGGCACACGCCGCACGATCCTGATTCAAGGTTTCATTCATATTGCGTACTGCCAAACGAATCGATCTGATGCCCAAGCGTCCCAGGCCGCGGCCCGCCGTGGTCGCACTCGATCATCACCAACTCGATCTGCCGCTGTTCGACGGCCCGCCGCCCTCGCCGTCCGCATCGCCGTCGCCAGAGCGCGACCGCTCGCTGCGCAAGCTGACGCTCGACGGGCGCGTGCTCGAATACCGGTTGCGGCGTTCCGCACGCCGCACGATCGGCTTCGCGATCGACGGCAGCGGCCTCACCATCACGGCGCCGCGCTGGGTCACGCTGGCCGACGTCGAGGCGGCGATCGCCGAGAAGCGCCGCTGGATCTTCGCCAAGCTGGCCGAATGGCAAACCCGCATCGAGCAACGCGCGCTGCCGCAGATCGACTGGAAGGACGGCGCGCGCCTTCCGTACCTCGGCAAGCCGGTGGAAATCGCCCTGGCCTCGGCCGACGGCACGCTCACCTACCACGCCGAACGCGCGGTGCTCGCGCTGGGGCTGCCCGCGCATGCCGACGCGCAGCAGATCAAGGATCGCGTGCAGGGCTGGCTGCAGGGCGAGGCAAAGCGCGTGTTCGGCGAGCGGCTCGTGGTGTACGCCGAAAAGCTCGGCGTCAGCTACAGCGCCTACGCGCTGTCGTCGGCCTCCACGCGCTGGGGCAGTTGTTCGAGCGACGGCAAGATCCGCCTGAACTGGCGGCTCGTGCACTTCCCGATCTCGATCATCGATTACGTGGTGGCGCACGAGCTTTCGCATCTGCGCGAGATGAACCACAGCCCGGCGTTCTGGCAAACGGTCGAATCGATCTTCCCGGAATTCCGCGAGGCGCGGCACACGCTCAAGAACCATCCGCCCGAGTTGCTGCCGGCGCTGTAGGCGCCCGCTCACGCACCCCACAACGAAAAAGCGCCCCGCGGGGCGCTTTTTCATGGGCAACTGCCGGCCAACCGTTCAGTCGCGCGAGCCGCGCGTGCCGGCCTGGATGAACTCGATCTTGTAGCCGTCCGGATCTTCGACGAAGGCGATCACGGTCTTGCCGTGCTTCATCGGGCCGGCCTCGCGCGTGACCTTGCCGCCCTGCGCCTTGATGGCGTCGCAGGCCGCGTAGGCATCGTCGACTTCGAGGGCGATGTGGCCGTAGCCGGTGCCGAGCTCGTACGACGAGGTATCCCAGTTATGGGTCAGCTCGAGCACCGTGCCCGTGGTTTCGTCCTCGTAACCGACGAAGGCCAGCGTGAATTTGCCTTCCGGGTAGTCGTGGCGGCGCAGCAGCTTCATTCCGAGCAGTTCCGTGTAGAACTTGATCGAGCGGTCGAGATCGCCGACGCGCAGCATGGTGTGCAGCATTCGCATGATGAGGGACTCCGTGGGGACTGTTTTTTGGGAACGGCCGAATTTACCAGACCCGGCCGATGTTCGCCGGGCGCGCCGCGAACACCTTATGCGCGCGCGGCCGCCACGCGTTGCGCCAGATCGACGTATTCGGCCACGCCGACATCCTCGGCGCGACGCGCCAGATCGAAACCGAGCGCATCGAAATCCACGGTGTCGCGATACCCATGCAGCGTGTTGCGCAACATCTTGCGGCGCTGCGAGAATGCAGCCGTGACCACCTCGCCGAGCACCTCGACATCGACCGGCGCGATTTCGTGCGGCGCGTACGGAATCATCCGCACGATCGCCGAATCGACCTTCGGCGGCGGCTGGAACGACTCGGGCGGCACGTCGAGCATCTTGTCCATCACGTAGCGGTATTGCAGCATCACGGACAAGCGGCTGAACGCCTTCGAGCCCGGCTCGGCCACCATCCGCTCGACCACCTCGTTCTGCAACATGAAGTGCTGATCGACGACGCGTTCGGCAAACGTCATCAGATGGAACAGCAGCGGGCTGGAGATGTTGTACGGCAGGTTGCCGATGATGCGCAGCGTGGGCTTGTCGCCGGGCAGCGCCAGCGCGCCGAAGTCGAACGCCAGCGCATCGCCGGCGTGCAGTTCGAGCAGCTCGCCGAAGCGCTGCTTGAGGCGGCCGATCAGGTCGCGATCGAGTTCGACCGCATGCAGCGGCGATTCGGCGGTGGCGAGACATTCGATCACGGGGCCGGTGAGTGCGCCGAGGCCCGGCCCGATTTCGACCATGCGCTCGCCTCGCACGGGACGAATCGTCCTGACGATCGAATCGATCACGCCGTGATCGACGAGAAAGTTCTGCCCGAAGCGCTTGCGCGCGAAGTGTCCCTGGTGCTGTCTGCTGTTCGACATCGAAAACGAAAAAAACGAAAAAGGTGTGACGGCTGCTTCAGCCGGCGCGACGGTGACGTGCCATCGCCACGGCGGTGTCGAGCGCGGCGATCAGGCTGCCGCAATCGGCGCGGCCGGTGCCGGCCAGGTCGAGCGCGGTGCCGTGATCGACCGAGGTCCGCACGATCGGCAGGCCGAGCGTGACGTTGATGCCTTCGCCGAACGTCGCGTACTTCAGGACCGGCAGGCCCTGGTCATGAAACATCGCGAGCACGCAATCGGCGTGTTCGAGATGGCGTGGCTGGAACAAGGTGTCGGCCGGATACGGGCCGCGCGCATCGATGCCGCGCGCCTGGGCCTGCGCGAGCGCCGGCGAGATCACGTCGATTTCCTCGCGGCCCAGATAACCGTTCTCGCCCGCGTGCGGGTTCAGGCCGGTCACGAGGATGCGTGGCGCGGCGAGGCCGAAATGACGGCGCAGGTCGCGATCGATGATGGCCAGCGTGTCGACCAGCCCGTCGATGGTCAGCGCGGCGGATACGTCCTTGAGCGGCAGGTGCGTGGTGGCCAGCGCGACGCGCAGCGGCCGTTCGCCGGTGCCCGCCAGCATCATGACGACGCGCGCGGTGCCGGTACGCTCGGCCAGGTATTCGGTATGGCCGGTGAACGGCACGCCGGCATCGTTGATGGTGCTTTTCTGCAGCGGCGCGGTGACGATCGCGTCGTACTCGCTAGCCGTGGCGCCATCGATCGCGGCGTCGAGCAGGCCGAGCACATACAGGCCGTTGGCCGCATCGAGCCGGCCTGCCTGCGACGGCACGGCCAGCGGCCGGTGCACGATGTCGACGCCGCCGCCGATGCCGAGCACTGCGGGATCGACGCCGGCGGCCTGCGCGCGCTCGGCGAACAGGGCCGCGTCGCACAACACCGCGAAATGCGCGTCGGGCCAGCGGGTGGCCGCTTCCGTCAGCGCCCGCGCGCACAGCTCGGGACCGACGCCGGCCGGCTCGCCGGTGGTGATCGCGATGCGCAGCGGGGCGTCGGACATGGCGGTACGGCTCAGTTCGCCAGCGGCGCGTTCTTGATCTGCACGTAGGACGAATCGCGCAGCTCGCGCAGCCAGTCGGCATATGCCTGCTCGGCCTTGCGCTGGCCGATCGCCTGACGGGCGATATCCATCTGCTTCTGCACCGAACCTTCCGCATCGCGGCGGCCCAGCACCTGGATCAAGTGGTAACCGTATTCGCTGCGCACCGGCTGGCTGACCTGGCCGTCCTGAAGCTGGTTCATGGCGCGTTCGAATTCCGGCACCGTCTCGCCCGGGCTGATCCAGCCGAGATCGCCGCCTTGCGAGGCCGAACCGTCTTGCGAATAGGTACGCGCGAAGTTGGCGAAATCGCCGCCGGCCGCGACCTGGTTACGGATGTCGATCAGTTGCTGGCGTGCCTGGGCTTCGGACTTGCCGTCGCCGACGCGCAGCAGGATGTGGCGCACGTGGGTTTGCACGATCTTCGGCGAGGCGCCCGCGGTGCCCGCCGCCGGGCGACGGTCGACCAGACGCACGATTTCGAAGCCGTCCGGCACACGGATCAGGGCCGGATTGACCTGGCCGGGACGCAGTTGCGCGACGGCCTGCACGACGTCGGCCGGCAGCGCGCTTTGCGACTTGAAGCCGAGATCGCCGCCCGTCTTCGCGTCCTTCGCTTCCGAATCGCTCTTGGCGAGCTTCTCGAAGTTCGTGCCCGAGGCGAGCGCCTGCTTGAGCAGCGCGTCGGCCTTCTTCTGGGCGGTGTCGATCTGCGCTTCCGGCGCGTTCTGCGGCGCGGCGACGAAGATATGCTCGAGCCGCACGTCCTGCTGCGAACCGGCGTTCGGGCCGCGCTGGCTGGCGATGTAGGCCGCCACTTCGGAATCGGTCACGGTGATCTTGCTGTCGACTTCCTTCTCGCGCAGGCGCGACAGCAGCAGTTCGTTGCGCGCATCGCCGACGAACGTGCTCCAGGGCACGCCGAGCTTCTCGAGCTGGGCCTGGTACTGGTCGAGCGTCATGTTGTTGGCCGCAGCGAGCCGTTGCAGCGTGCTTTGCACGGTTGCATCGGTCACGGTGATGCCGTCTTCCTTCGCCTTCTGCAACTGGATGCGCTCCACCACCATCTGGTTCAGCACCTGCGAGCGCAGTTCGTCCATCGGGGGCACCGGGGAGTTCTGCTGTTGCAGGCGGCGCGAGATCAGGCTGACGCGCTGATCGAGCTCGCGGCCCGTGATCACGCCGTCGTTGACGACCGCCACGACTTCGTCGGCCAGCGTCGCGCCTTGCGCGCCGAGCGCCTGCGCGAGCGCCGGGGTGACGGACAGCAGCGACATGACGGCAACCAGACCGGACACGATTGCTGCGAAGCGAAGGGATTTCTTCATTGCCACGGAAACTCCATTGAAAGCAGGCTGGGCTCGCGCCGCAGCGGATGCGGACGCTTTAGTCATAGTTGCTGAATCGGGCCAGCGGCGGCGCCTGCGGCGGCAGCGGCGTGTAGCCCGGGACGCCTTCCTTGAAGGCGGCGACGAGGCCGTTGTCGACGCTCGTGAGCCCCTTGAGCGTCAGTTGGGCCATGAAGCGCGTCGCGGAATTCTGCTGCCCCGACGTGTTCACGCCGTTCGCGATGCGCTGGATGCCGACGCCGAGCGCCCAGCAGTCGGCATCGTACTGGAAGCCAAGTAGACCGTCGACCACGCGCTTGCTGGCCAGATCGTAGTTGAACCGGCCGACCGCGTAGAGGCGGCGCGTGAGCGGCCATTGGCCCGAGATCAGCACCTGGTTGATCGGTTCGTTGTCCAGCGTGGTGTTGGCGCGCGTGTAGCGGTAGGCAACGTTGATCACGCGGCGCTCGGCCGGGCTCCAGCCGAAGCCCACGCTCGATTTCACGAGCTGGTTGTTGTCCGCGTTGTACTGGAACGCCGTTTCCGACGCGAAATTCGCGCCCAGCTTGATCGACGCGCCGACGATCAGGTCCGAATGGCGGGCCTGGGTGGCGGCCTGGGTCTGGCCGAGCGTGACGCGCTGATCGGTGAAGTAGTACTGCTGGGCGATCACGAAGCGCGCGCGCTCGTCGCCCGTGGCCGGGTTCAGGAAACGCGTGGTGATCGCGGCCGTCAGGCGGTTTTCGTCGGCGATCCGGTCGTTGCCGACGAACGTGTTCGTCGTGAAGATCTCGGCCAGCCCGAAATCCGATTCGGCCGTGTCGAACAGCGGCGCGTTGAGCTGGTTGCGGTACGGCGTGTAGACGTAGAACAGGCGCGGTTCGAGCGTCTGGATGAAGTCCTGCCCGAACAGCCGCACCGAACGGTCGAACACCAGCCCGCTGTCGAGCGAGAGCGTCGGAATCGAGTAGGTGAAGCGCTTCGGCTGGCCCGGAATGCCGCCCGTCGTGGTGGTCAGGTCGTAGGATGCGATGTGCATCTGCGCCTTCGGCACGAAGAAGTAGCCGGGGCCGTAGACGCCGTACGACACGTACGGGTTGAACATCACGCGGTCGCCTTCCGGCTGATCCGCGGTGGTGATGCGGAACCGCGAGTAATCGGCTTCCGCGCCGAAATCGAAGCCGCCGACGTCGTACTTCGTGTACTTGACGTTCAACTGCGGCTCGCGGCCGTACGGCGCGATCGACGGCGGCAGCGTCTGCCAGTGCTGGTAGCGCGCCAGCACGGCCCACGGGCCGTTGTTGTACGTCAGGCCCGCTTCCTGTTGATACAGGGTTTGCGTGCCGTTGGCGAACTGGTTCGTCGAACCGAGGTCTTCCGGATAGGTGCTGTCCGAGACCTTGTTGTAGTAGATGTAGCCGCCGAAACCGCCGCCGAAGTTCTGCTGGTGCTGCCAGTAGATCGCGTAGCGGTTGCGGTGCGTCAGGTGGTCGTCGGGCAGATATTCGCCCGTCAGCGAGCCGGCGTAGTTCGGCGACAGATAGCGGAACTCGGCGCGCGTGAAGAAGCCGCGCTTGGAAATGAGTTCCGGCGTCAGCGTCAGGTCGCGGTTCGGCGCGATGTTGAAGTAATACGGCGTGGCCAGCTCGAAGCCGTTGGTCGAGCTCACCGAAACCGTGGGCGGCAGGAAGCCGCTGCGACGCTCGCCCGACAGCGGGAACGTCAGCCACGGGCTGGCGAAGATCGGCACGCCCTGGAAGAACAGCACGCCGTCGCGCGCCACGCCTTCGTCGGCGCCGGTGTCGAATTCGAAACGACTGCCCTTGATGTACCAGGCCGGATTGTCGCAGTTGCAGGCCGAATAGGTGGCGTCGGTCAGCACCGAGCGCTCGCTGTCGAGCAACTCGCCCTTGGCCGCGCTGCCCGAGCCGCCGGAGCTCGTGAAGCGGTACTTCGGCGTGCTCATGGTGCCCTGGTTCGCCTCGACCTTCAGGTGCGCTTCCGGGCCGTAGAACGTCGATCCGTTGCCCGACACCGTGACCTTGCCGTAGGCATCGGCCATGTCGGTGTCCTGGTCGTAGTGCAGCGCGTCGGCCTTCACGATGGTCGTGCCGCGCCGCAACTCGGCCGAACCCTTGGCGGCGAGATCCTGATCGGTGGTGCCGTTCGTGTGGTCGGCCAGCACGAAGCCGGCCGGCTTGCTGCCGGTGCGCAGCGGATGCTCCTCGAGCTGCGGCACGAGGCGCAAATCCCACGGCGACGCGCCGAGCGGCTGCGGCACCGCGGCCGAACCCACGAGCTGCGCCTGCGCGACCACGGGCACGAAGCCGGGTACGGCGATCAGGGCAACCGCGAGGCGCCGTTTGCGCGTCGCGGGCTCGCTGCGGGTGACAAACGGGAAAATCGGTTTAGGCGGCATCGATATCGGGCGAGTCGGCCCCGGGGGACCCCTGCGTTCGCACGTCGAGCCCCCCGCGCAATCGAACCGTGACTGCGTCGGACGCACACGAAGGGGGCGATCGGCGGGCAGCTCGACGGGCCGCAGGCGGGCTGCGGCCCCGCAACCGGCGGGGGATTGACACGGGACGCGTCAAAAAAGTCGTGGGGTATTATATGGCAAGACGTTCCCCCCTCCCCCGAGTTTCCGTTTCGTTCGATGACGCTCCCTTCCACCGCCCCCGCCTCGCCCACTCCCGACAGCACCGACCCGCGCCGCGACCAACTGCTCGCCTGGCTGGCCGGCTTCGGCAGCCGTTACGCGCTGGATCTCGCCACGCTCGCGCCAGCCTCGGCCGATGCGAGCTTCCGGCGCTATTTCCGGCTCGCGAGCGGCACGGCGGCCGGCGGCACGGTCATCGCGGTCGACGCGCCGCCGCCCGAGAAATGCCGCGAGTTCGTGCAGATCGCCGGCCTGCTCGAGGCGGCCGGCCTGCATGCACCCCAGGTGCTCGAGCACGATTTCGAGGCGGGCTTCATGCTGGTCACCGATCTCGGCACGGCCACCTACATCGGCGCGCTCGACCCGGCCGACACCGCCGCCGCGAAGCCGCTGCTGCGCGACGCGCTCGACGCGCTGATCCGCTGGCAACTCGCCTCGCGCGAGGGCGTGCTGCCGGCCTTCGACGAGGCGTTCCTGCGCCGCGAGATGGAACTGATGCCGGAATGGTTCGTCGGCCGCCATCTGGGCCGGGCGCTCGACGAGCGCCAGCGCGGCGTGCTCGATCGCACCTTCGCGCTGCTGGTGGCGAACGGCTTGTCGCAGCCGCAAGGCTTTATGCTGCGCGACTTCATGCCGCGCAACCTGATGATCGCCGAGCCGAATCCCAGCGTGCTCGATTTCCAGGATGCCGTGTGGGGGCCGCTGTCGTACGACGTCGTCTCGCTGCTGCGCGACGCGTTCATCAGCTGGGACGAGGAATTCGAGCTCGACTGCTTCGTCTACTACTGGGAACGCGCCCGCAAGGCCGGCCTGCCGGTCGATGCCGATTTCGGCGAGTTCTACCGCCAGCTCGAATGGACGGGCCTGCAACGCCACATCAAGGTGCTCGGGCTGTTCCCGCGCATCCACTATCGCGACGGCAAGCCGCACTACCTCGACGATCTGCCGCGCTTCCTCGGCTATGCGCGCAAGGTTGCGCAGCGCTACCGGCCGCTCGCGCCGTTCGCGAAGCTGCTCGACGAACTCGAGGGGCAGGCGTCCGTCGAGGTCGGCTATACGTTCTGACCGTTCCGACGCGCACCCCGCTTCCGATTTCCGCTTCCCGCCCCAGCCTTCCAGCCCTTGCCCCGATGACCGTCAAGCTCGATACCGCGATGATCTTCGCCGCCGGACGCGGCGAACGGATGCGCCCGCTCACCGACCACTGCCCGAAACCGCTGCTCGAAGCCGGCGGCAAACCGCTGATCGTCTGGCAGATCGAGCGGCTCGCCGCGGCCGGCTTCACCACCATCGTGATCAACCACGCCTGGCTCGGCGAACAGATCGAGGCCGCGCTCGGCGACGGCTCGCGCTGGGGCGTACAACTGCGCTATTCGCCCGAAGGCGAGGCGCTGGAGACGGCCGGCGGCATCGCCCAGGCTCGGCCGCTGCTCGACGGGCCATCGCCGATCTTCGTGGCCGTCAGCGGCGACGTGTTCTGTGAATTCGATTACGCCTCGCTGCGCGAGCGCGCCGCCGCGATGGCCGCGCTCGATGCGCCGGGCCTGCACCTGGTGATGGTGCCGAATCCGGCCTTCCATCCGGATGGCGATTTCGCGCTCGACGGCCACGGCCGGCTGTCGCTCGACGCCGCCGACGCCGCCGATGCCGCCGCAACGCGCTTCACGTTCGGCAACATCGGGCTCTACGATCTGCGCATGTTCGCCGACCTGCCGCCCGGTACGCGCCGCGCGCTGACGCCCTATTACCGCGACACCATCGCCGCCGGCCGCGCGACCGGCGAGCGCTACGACGGCCTGTGGGAGAACGTCGGCACGCCGGCGCAGCTCGCCGAGCTCGACGCGCGGCTGCGCGGTCGCGGCAAGCCTACCGCCTGAGCCCTCAAGCCCCGGGCACCTCGGGCACCACCTCGCGCTGCTGCTGTTGCAGCGCCCACATCTGGGCATAGTGGCCGCCCGCGCGCACCAGCTCGTCGTGCGTGCCGCGCTCCACGATCCGCCCGCGATCCATCACGATGATCTGTGCGGCGTGCACCACGGTCGACAGCCGGTGCGCGATCACGAGCGTCGTGCGATGCCGCGCGATCTGCTCCAGCTCCTGCTGGATCGCGCGCTCCGAGCGCGAATCGAGCGCCGAGGTGGCCTCGTCGAACACCAGCACCGGCGGGTTCTTGAGGATCGTGCGCGCGATCGCCACGCGCTGCTTCTCGCCGCCCGACAGCTTCAGGCCGCGCTCGCCGACGGTCGTGTCATAGCCCTTCGGCAGCCCCTCCACGAACGCATGGATGTGCGCGGCGCGCGCGGCCGCGATCACTTCCTCGCGCGTCGCTTCGGGCCGCCCGTAGGCGATGTTGTAGTGGATCGTGTCGTTGAACAGCACGGTGTCCTGCGGCACGATGCCGATCGAGGCGCGCAGCGACGCCTGCGTGACGTCGCGCAGGTCCTGCCCGTCGATCGTGATCGCGCCGCCGGGGCCGCGCGGCAGATCGTAGAAGCGGAACAGCAGGCGCGACAGCGTCGACTTGCCCGAGCCGCTGTGACCGACCACGGCCGTGGTCGTGCCGGCCGCGATCGTGAAGCTGACATCGTGGAGGATCTGCCGCGCCGGCTCGTACGAGAAGTTGACATGCTCGAAGCGCACCGCCGCGCCACTCACCGCCAGCGCCGGCGCATCCGGCGCATCGGCCACCTCCTGCGGCGCGGACAACAGCCCGAACATGCGATCCATGTCGGTCAGGCTCTGCTTCAGTTCGCGATAGACGATGCCGAGGAAATTCAGCGGGATGTAGAGCTGCAACATGAACGTGTTGATCAGCACCAGATCGCCGAGCGTCAGGTGCCCGGCCAGCACGCCCTGCGTGGCGCGCCAGAGAATCAGCACGAGGCCCACGCCGATGATCGCCTGCTGCCCGAAATTGAGCAGCGACAGCGAGCGCTGCGAACGGATCGCGGCCTGCCGGTAGCGTTGCAGGTTCTCGTCGTAGCGCCGCGCTTCCCATTCCTCGTTGCTGAAATACTTGACCGTTTCGTAGTTGATCAACGAATCGATCGCGCGCGAACTGGCTCGCGAATCGAGCTCGTTCATGGTGCGGCGATAGTGCGTGCGCCATTCCGTGACCTTGATCGTGAACACCACGTAGCCGGCCAGCGCGCCGAGCGTGATGATCGCGTACCACGCGTCGTATTTCACGACGAAGAAGCCGAGCACCAGCCCGACCTCGATCAGCGTCGGCAGGATGCTGTAGAGCGAATAGGAAATCAGTTGCTGGATGCCGCGCGTGCCGCGTTCGATGTCGCGCGACATGCCGCCCGTCTGCCGGTCGAGATGAAAGCGCAGCGACAGCCCGTGCAGATGCCGGAACACCTGCAACGCAAGCTGGCGCACCGCGCTCTCGGTCACCTTGGCGAACAGCATCTCGCGCAGCTCGGTAAACAGCGAGGTGGACAGCCGCACCAGCGCATACGCCACCACCAGCAGGCCGATGCCGCCCGCCAGCACGATCGGCGCCGAGTGTTCGGCGCGGCCGAGCGCCTGCAGATGCTGGACCGGCGCGAGGCCGTCGACGATCCGCTTCATGACGATCGGCACGCCGAGGTTGGCCAGCTTCGCGCCGATCAGGCACGACAGCGCGAGCAGCACCCGCCCCTTGTAGGTGGTCAGGTAGGGCAGCAGCGAACGAATCGTCTGCCAGTCGTTGCGCGGCCCGGTGGCGGCCGGCGCAGGTTCGGAGGAAGCGGGGAAGCGACGCATGGGGGGACGGTGCGCATGCCGTCGGCGCAAGGCCGGACACGCGCTTTCTCGTACAATTTCGGAAGCCTGCATTGTCGCAGAAGCCGATTCGCGTCGCTGCCCTCCGGTCGCGCCGCGCCGGCCATCACCGAGTGGAACCCCCGTCATGACCGAATCGTCGCCGCAACTCCCGCAACAGCAGCCCGCGCTGCGCGTCGTCCCGCAACCGTCCGAGGCGAACGTCCACGGCGACGTGTTCGGCGGCTGGATCATGTCGCAGGTCGACATCGCCGGCTCGATCCCGGCCAGCCGCCGCGCCAACGGCCGCGTGGCGACGGTGGCGGTCAACTCCTTCGTGTTCAAGCAGCCGGTGTTCGTCGGCGATCTGGTCAGCTTCTACGCGCAGATCGTCAAGACCGGCAACACCTCGATCACGATCGGCGTGGAAGTGTATGCGCAGCGCATGGGGCTGGCCGGCGAGGTGGTGAAGGTGACCGAGGCCACGCTGACCTACGTGGCGACCGATTCGGAGCGCCGCCCGCGCGCGTTGCCGCCGGTCGCCTGAGCTGGCTGCCGATCGCCGGCTGCCGGCTCAGGCCGGCGCCAGCGCGAACTCGCGCATGGCCGGGATGAAATCGTGGTTGAGCTTCGGCTTGCGCGACAGCTTGGCCAGCACGTAGCGCTCGAAGGCCCCAAGCGCGGCCCATTGCGCCGGCGACGGCGCCGTCAGCCCGGCCAGCGCGCACTGTGAAACCAGCGCCGAAGGCACTGCCGCCCGATTCGCCCAGCCGGGTGCGGGCTCCGGCTCGAACGTTTCGGCGGCCTCGACGCCCTGCGCTTGCAACAGCCCCGCGAGTGCCTCGCCAAAGCGCACATCGGGCTCGGGATTTTCCCTGTCGGGAGCGATGTCCGGGCCGGCGCCGGCCGCCACCGGAAACCGCGCCAGCCGCTTGCGCGCGTCGAGCGGCAGCCGCTGCCACTGATCGAGCGAGATCCGCAGCCCGCAACGGTCCAGGTGAAAGCGCACGATCATCGGGATGTAGGTGAAATCCTCCGACGAATCGATTTCGAAGCCGAACAGCAACGGCGCGTCGCTCAGTTCCATGCGTATTCCGGTAGTGAAAGGCCGAGTGGCGGGCGACGGGATTCGCCGCGATCCGGTATTGTAGAACCCGGCCGCGCGGCCGCGCTTGCCCGTGCATGCGTCGTGCCGGCACACCATGAATCTGCAGAACCCGCTGCCCCCCGCTGGAGCCTCCGTTGAACCCATCCCCCGAATCCCTCGAACCGAACGGCGCCGTCGAAGTCGCGATCTCGCGTCATCGCGGCGGCGAGATCGCCGGCACCGCCGATCACGTCGGCCAGGAATGGCCCGTCGCGCTGGTGTACAACGGCATCTCGCACGCGGTGATGATGTGCACGCCGCGCGACCTGGAAGCGTTCGCGGTGGGCTTCTCGATCTCGGAAGGGATCGTCTCGCGCGGCGCCGACATCAAGGATATCGAAGTGACGCTGCGCACCGACGCGGCCATTCCCCACGCGGAAATCCAGCTCGACGTGATTCAGCAGGCGTTTCTCGCGCTGAAGGACCGGCGCCGGGCGCTGGCCGGGCGCACCGGTTGCGGCGTATGCGGCGTCGAGAGCATCGACCTGCTCGACCTGGCCCCCGAACGCGTGCCCGTGACCGGCTTTCTCGATCGCCTGGCGCCCGACGCGCTGGCGCAGGCGGCACGCGCGCTGCCCGAGCATCAGGCGCTGACCAAACTGACGGGCGGCCTGCACGCCGCCGCCTGGTGCGACGCCACGGGCGCGATCCGCTGCGCGTTCGAGGACGTCGGCCGCCACAACGCGCTCGACAAGCTGATCGGCCATCTGGTGCTCGCGCGCGCCGATCTGACCGACGGCTTCGTGTTCCTGTCGAGCCGCGCCAGCTACGAGCTGGTGCGCAAGGCCGCGCGCGTCGGCATTCCGCTGGTGGCGACGATTTCGGCGCCGTCGTCGCTGGCGATCGCGATCGCGCGCGAAGCGGGCCTGCGGCTCGTCAGCTTCTGCCGTGAATCGGGCTACGTGGATTACGGCACGGCCTGACGTCGCGCGCGCGGGTACGAGCCGGCCAATCATCATGGCCGGGCCGTTATCGTCGATCGCCTGCGACGCGCTCAGTCGAACTGACGGAAATCGGGCTTGCGCTTCTCGAAGAACGCGCTGATCGCCTCGCGCGCTTCCGGCCCGCGCAGCATCTCGCCGAAATGGCGCGCTTCCTCGTCCATGCGCTGCGCCACCTCGATCGTGCTGCCGGTGCGCTTGATCAGCGCCTTGGTCACGCGCAACGACGAAGCCGGCAACGCCGCCAGCTTCGCGGCCTGCCGCGCCGCGAACGCGTCGAGTTCGGCGGCCGGCAGCACGCGATTGACGATGCCGATGCGGTGCGCTTCGAGCGCATCGAACGGCTCGCCGAGCATCAGCTTCTCGGCGGCGATCTGATGGCCCGTCAGGCGCGTCAGCAGCAGGCTCGACGCCGCTTCCGGGCACAGCCCCAACTGCGTGAACGGCAGCGACAGCTTGGCCGTATCGGCCGCGTACACCAGATCGCAATGCAGCAGCATCGTCACGCCCACGCCCACCGCGATGCCCGGCACCGCCGCGACGATCGGCTTGGCCGCGGTGCTGATCCGGTCCAGGAACTGGAACACCGGCGCGTCGGGTGTGTTCGGCGGCGACTTCATGAAATCCTCGAGGTCGTTGCCGGCGCTGAAATTGCCGTCGCTGCCACGAATCAGGATCACGCGCACCGCGCTGTCGTCCTGCGCGCCGGCCAGCGCATCGGCCATCGCCTGATACATCGCCGCCGTGATCGCGTTCTTCTTCGCGGGGCGCGCGATCGTGATCGTCAGGACGCCGTCCGCGACGTCGGTCTGGATATCCATCTCACCGTCTCCTCGTATCTCGTGCGTAAAAATCTCGTGCGTAAAAAAGCGGTGCGCGAGCGTTTGCCCGCGCACCGCCGTGATCGGCTGCGAAGCCCGCTTACAGCCGTTCGATGATGCCGGCGGCGCCCATGCCGGTGCCGACGCACATCGTGACCATCCCGTACTTCAGGTTGCGGCGGCGCAGCGCGTGCACCACGGTGGCCGCGCGGATCGCGCCGGTCGCGCCGAGCGGGTGGCCCAGTGCGATCGCGCCGCCCATCGGGTTGACCTTCGACGGATCGAGGCCCAGGTCGCGGATCACGGCCAGCGATTGCGCCGCGAACGCCTCGTTCAGTTCGATCCAGTCGAGATCGTCCTGCTTGAGGCCGGCAGCCTTCAGCGCGGCCGGAATCGCTTCCTTCGGGCCAATGCCCATGATTTCCGGCGGCACGCCGCGCACCGCGAAGCTGACGAAGCGCGCCAGCGGCGTCAGGTTGAATTCCTTGAGCACCTTCTCCGACACGACGATCAGCGCACCGGCGCCGTCCGACGTCTGCGAGCTGTTGCCGGCCGTGACCGAACCCTTGTTGGCGAACACGGTGCGCAGCTTGGCCAGGCCTTCCGGCGAGGTGTCGGCGCGCGGGCCTTCGTCGAGCTTGAGCTCGCGCGTCAGCACGTCGATTTCACCGGTGGAGAGGTTCGGGAAACGCTCGGTGATGAGGTACGGCGCGATCTCGTCGCCGAACTCGCCGGCCTGCTGCGCGGCGAACGCCTTGCGGTGCGATTCGACCGAGAACGCGTCCTGATCCTCGCGGCTCACCTTCCACTGCTCGGCCACGCGCTCGGCCGTCAGGCCCATGCCGTAGGCGATGCCGACATCCTCGTTGCGATCGAAGATGTGCGGCGACAGCGACGGCTTGTTGCCCATCATCGGCACCATGCTCATCGATTCGCAGCCGCCCGCGATCAGCGCGTCGGATTCGCCCACGCGAATCCGGTCTGCCGCCATCGCCAGCGCGGTGATGCCCGATGCGCAGAAGCGGTTGACGGTCACGCCCCCGACCGTGTTCGGCAGGCCGGCCAGCAGCGCACCCATGCGCGCCACGTTCAGGCCCTGCTCGGCTTCGGGGATCGCGCAGCCGATGATGGCATCCTCGATCAGCTTGGTATCGAGGCCGGGCACCTGGGCGACGGCCGCCTTGATCGCATGCACCAGCAACTCGTCGGGGCGCGTGTTCTTGAACGCGCCGCGCGGGGCCTTGCCGATCGGCGTGCGGCTCGCGGCGACAATATAGGCGTCTTGCAGTTGTTTGCTCATTTGAAGCTCCTTAGGTCGCTCAGTTACGCACCGGCTTGCCGGTCTGCAACATGCCCATGATCCGTTCCTGCGTCTTCTGCGTGCCGAGCAGTTCGACGAAGGCGCGGCGCTCCAGCGCGAGCAGCCATTCCTCGTCCACCGTGCTGCCGGCTTCGACGTCGCCGCCGCACACCGCTTCCGCGATCCGGCTGGCGATGCGGTAGTCGTGCTCGCTGATGAAGCGGCCGTCGCGCATGTTGACGAGCTGCGCCTTGATGGTCGAGATCGCCGAGCGGCCCGCCACCGGAATTTCACGGGCCTTCAGCGGCGCGCGGTAGCCGGCATCGGCCAGCGCGCGCGCTTCCTTGCGCGCCACGTCGAGCAGTTCGAACACGTTGAACACGATGGTGTCCGACGGCTTCACGTAGCCCATCGCACGCGCATCGTGCGCCGAGGCCGACACCTTCGCCATCGCCGCATTCTCGAACGACTTGGTGACGAACTTCAGGATGTCGGTGGTCGCACCGGCCGCCGTGGCGGCTTCGGCCGCGCGCAGCGCCGCTTCCTTGAGGCCGCCGCCCGCCGGCACCAGGCCCACGCCCACTTCCACCAGGCCGACGTAGCTCTCGACGTGCACCACGCGCTTGGCGCTGTGCAGCATCAGCTCGCAACCGCCGCCGAGCGCGATGCCCGACACGGCCGCCACCACCGGCACGTTCGCGTACTTCACGCGCAGCATGCCTTCCTGGAACTTCTTGACGAACGGCTCGATGCCCTTCGCGCCGCCCATCATGAACGCGGGCATCGCCTCCTCGAGGTTCGCACCGGCGGAGAACGGGCCGCCCGGCGTGCCGAGCTTCAGCGAGGTCGGCTGCCAGATCACCACGGCCTTGTAGTCCTTCTCGGCCAGCTCGATCGCCTGCACCAGCCCGTCGATCACGCCCGGGCCGATGGTGTTCATCTTCGACTTGAACGAGACGATCACCACGTCGTCCTGGCCGGCGCGCTCGTCCACCCAGGCACGCACCGAATCGGATTCGATCAGCGTCTTGCCCCACGTTTTAGGATCGCGTCCGGCCTCGCCGATCAGCGGTGCGCGGAACACCTGGCGCTCATACACGGGCAGCGTCGAGCGCGGCACAAATTTGCCGGCGGCCGGCGACCACGAGCCTTCGTCGGTATGCACGCCGCCCTTCTCAGCCACCGCGCCTTCGAGCACCCACGACGGCAGCGGCACGTTGGCGAGCGCCTTGCCGGCTGCGATGTCTTCCTGCACCCATTCGGCGATCTGCTTCCAGCCCGCCGCCTGCCAGCCTTCGAACGGGCCCTCGCTCCAGCCGAAGCCCCAGCGGATCGCGAGGTCGACGTCACGCGCGTTGTCGGCGATCGATTCGAGGTGGTAACCGATGTAATGGAACACGTCGCGGAACACCGACCACAGGAACTGCGCCTGCGGATGCGTGGACTCGCGCAGCAGCTTCAGGCGCTCGGCCGGCGGGCGCTTGAGGATGCGGCCCACGGTTTCGTCGGCCTTCGCGCCGCCATCTACATAGCTGCCCGATTTCGGATCGAGCACCTTGATCGCCTTGCCTTCCTTCTTGTAGAAGCCCGCGCCCGTCTTCTGGCCGAGCGCGCCCTGCTTGACCAGCTCGGCGAGCACCGGCGGCGTTTCATACACGGGGAAGAACGGATCGTCGGCGAGGTTGTCCTGCATCGTCTTGATGACGTGCGCCATCGTGTCGAGGCCCACCACGTCGGCGGTGCGGAACGTGGCCGACTTGGCGCGGCCCAGGCGCGCGCCGGTCAGGTCGTCCACTTCGTCGAAGCGCAGGCCGAACTTGGCAGCCTCGGTGATCACCGCCAGGATCGAGAAGATGCCGACGCGGTTCGCGATGAAGTTCGGCGTGTCCTTGGCGTGCACCACGCCCTTGCCGACCACGCTGGTCAGGAAGGTTTCGAGCTGGTCGAGGATCTCGGGCCGCGTGTGGGCGGTCGGGATCAGTTCGACGAGGTGCATGTAGCGCGGCGGATTGAAGAAGTGCACGCCGCAGAAGCGGGCCTTCAGCTCGTCGGCAAAGCCATCCGACAGCGCGGTGATCGACAGGCCCGAGGTGTTCGACGCGAAGATCGCGTTCGGCCCGAGGTGCGGCGCAACCTTCTTGTAGAGGTCATGCTTCCAGTCCATGCGCTCGGCGATGGCCTCGATCACGAGGTCGCACTCGGCGAGCTTGGCGATGTCGTCTTCGTAGTTGGCCGGTTCGAGGTATTTCGCGTCTTCCTTCACGCCGAACGGCGCGGGCGACAGCTTCTTGAGATTCTCGATCGCCTTCAGCGCGATGCCGTTCTTCGGGCCTTCCTTGGCCGGCAGATCGAACAGCAGCACCGGGACGCGCGCGTTGACGAGATGCGCGGCGATCTGCGCGCCCATCACGCCGGCGCCGAGCACGGCGACCTTGCGAATGATGAAATTGCTCACGGGATTCCTCCGGATGGAAACGCGCGTCGTGCCCGGCGGGCTTGGAGTCGGACGACGCGGCGTATGAGAGTGCGAGGTGTACCCATGGCGGCAGCGCATGACTTGCGCCGCCGCCATGGGCCGGGCATCAGAACAGCGCTTCGTCGACTTCCATCAGCGTCTTCGAGCCGGCGCGCGCGGCGCGGATCGTGGCCGCCGTTTCGGGCAGCAGACGCGCGAAGTAGAAGCGCGCCGTGGCCAGCTTCGACTTGTAGAACGGATCGCCCGACGCTTCCTTGTCGAGCGCGAGACGCGCCATGCGCGCCCAGAAGTACGAGAACACCAGATGGCCGGCCGTACGCAGGTAGGGCACCGCGGCGGCGCCGACTTCGTCGGGGTTCTGCATCGCCTTCATGCCGATTTCCATGGTGAGCTTCTGCAGCTTTTCACCGATGTCGGCGAGCGGATTGACGAACTCGGCCATTTCCGGCTTGACGCCTTCGGCTTCAACGAACTCGGCGACGATCGCGCCAAACTTCTTCAGCTTCGCGCCCATGTCGCCGAGCACCTTGCGGCCCAGCAGGTCGAGCGCCTGAATCGAGTTGGTGCCTTCGTAGATCATGTTGATGCGGGCGTCGCGCACGTACTGCTCCATGCCCCACTCGGCGATGAAGCCGTGGCCGCCGTAGATCTGCATGCCGTGGTTGGTGCACTCGAACGCGTTGTCGGTCAGGAACGCCTTGATGATCGGCGTGAGCAGCGCGACCAGATCGGCGGCTTCCTTGCGGGCCGCTTCGTCGCCGTGCGACAGCTCCTTGTCGATCTGCAGCGCCGACCAGTACGTGAAGGCGCGCGCGCCTTCGGCGTAGGCCTTCTGCGTGAGCAGCATGCGGCGCACGTCCGGGTGGACGATGATCGGGTCGGCCGCCTTCTCGGGCGCCTTCGGGCCGGTCAGCGAACGCATCTGCAGGCGTTCCTTCGCGTAGGTCAGCGAGTTCTGATAGGCGATTTCGGTCAGGCCCAGGCCCTGCATGCCCACGCCGAGGCGCGCCGCGTTCATCATCACGAACATCGCGTTGAGGCCCTTGTTCGGCTCGCCGACGAGCCAGCCCTTCGCGTTGTCGAGGTTCATCACGCAGGTGGCGTTGCCGTGGATGCCCATCTTGTGCTCGATCGAGCCGCACTTGATGCCGTTGCGCTCGCCCGGTTCGCCCGACGCATCGGGGATGAACTTCGGCACGATGAACAACGAGATGCCCTTGGTGCCCTGCGGGGCGTCCGGCAGGCGCGCCAGCACGAGGTGGACGATGTTCTTCGACATGTCGTGCTCGCCGCTCGAGATGAAGATCTTCGTGCCGGAGATCACGTAGGCGCCGTCGCTGGTGGGTTCGGCCTTCGAGCGCAGGATGCCGAGATCGGTGCCGCAATGCGGCTCGGTCAGGCACATCGTGCCGGTCCATTCGCCCGAGACGAGTTTCGGCAGGTATTGCTGCTGGAGTTCGGGGGCGCCGTGCGCATGCAGGCATTCGTAGGCGCCGTGCGACAGGCCGGGGTACATGGTCCAGGCCTGGTTCGCGGAATTCATCATTTCGTAGAGCGCGTTGTTCACGAACGCCGGCAGGCCCTGGCCGCCGTAGTCCGGATCGCAGCCGAGCGCGGGCCAGCCCGCCTCGATGTACTGCGCGTACGCTTCCTTGAAGCCGGTCGGCGTCTTGACCACGCCGTCGCCTTCATATTTGCAGCCTTCGCGGTCGCCCACCTGGTTGAGCGGGAACAGCACCTCGGCGCAGAACTTGCCGGCCTCTTCGAGCACCTGATTGATGGTGTCCGCGTCGAGATCCGCGTGTTTCGGCATCTGCTTCAGTTCGGCTTCGACGTTCAGCAACTCGTGGAGCACGAATTGCATGTCGCGCAGCGGGGCAACGTACTGTCCCATGACTCTCTCCAAAGATAGGGCAATGGCTCGAGCCTCGCGCGGCGTCACTGCGCCGCTACCGGCTCTCGCTCTGATACGAAACGATCGTCTTTTCCAGCGCGGCCCAGGTCAGGCGAACGCCGTCCGGCAGATGCAGGAAACGGGCGTCGTGATGCAGGCCGAGCGTGAAGCTGTACAACTCGAAGAGCATCACGTCCGGATCGGTATCCGGGCGCAGATGGCCTTCGTCCTTCGCCTGCGAAATCGCGCGCAGCAGCGCCGCACGCCAGGCCGTCACGCTCGCGATCAACTGCTCGCGCACCGGGCTGTCCGGCCGGTCGTCGTACTCCACCGCGCCGCTGATGTAGATGCATCCGGTCGTCACTTCCTGGATGCGCTTCTCGATCCAGCGGGCCAGCATCGCACGCAGACGCGGCAGGCCACGCGGCTCGCGCAGGCTCGGAAAGAACACCTCGCTCTCGAAGCGGCGGTGATACTCGCGCACGACCTCCACCTGCAGGTCCTCGCGCGATCCGAAATGCGCGAACACGCCGCTCTTGCTCATCTGCATGCGCTCGGCCAACAGGCCGATCGTCAGACCTTCCAGCCCGTCACGGCTGGCGAGGTCCAAAGCTGCTTCGAGTATCGCGGCACGCGTCTGTTCGCCTTTTCGCATAAGCTTGATGTCTAAACCGTTCACGGGTGATCCAGAAAATCGAACGGCCGTACTATTATTGAGTGCGGCCGTCGTTCAAACAAGGAATTAATTAGAAACCGGTGTCTAACCGCCCGGCTATTGTTGTCAGGTTCGGGCGCAACCGGAAGCAGGGCTTGTCCGCCCCTGCCGGGGGCTTGCCGACAGCCGCATTACAAGCCGCCCGTCACGCAACGAACGGGCCTGGCGGCGGCGCGATGGCCGGCTGGCGGCTAGTCGTAGCTGCCCACCGTCAGCAGCTTCATCGACCAGCGGTACGCGTTGTACGCCAGCCAGTTCAACATCCGCTCGCCCACCGGGCGCGCCGCAAATCGGGCCGGATCGATTTCGCGACCGTCGGCAAAGGCCGCGTCGATCGCCTCGCGCAGCGCGCGAATCTCGTCGTCGTGCTTCACCAGCACCACGTTCGCTTCGTTGTTGAGCATCAGGCTCAATGCATCGAGATTCGACGAACCGACCGTGGCCCAGTTGTCGTCGACCACCGCCACCTTGCCGTGCAGCATGGTCTTGTCGTACTCGGCCACCCGCACGCCGGCGCGCAACAACGCATGATAAAGGAACGGCACCGCGGTATCGAGCGCGGCAAATTCCTTGCGCCCGATCAGCACGCGCACCTCGATGCCGCGCCGCGCCGCGTTGGTCAGCGCCCGCCGCAGCTTGCGACCGGGCATGAAATACGGGTTCGCCAGCACCACCGATTGCCGCGCACGGCCGATCGCGGCGAGGTAGGCCTTCTCGATCGCGCGCCGGTTCAGCACGTTGTCGCGCGCCACGAACGCGACGCTCGGCTCGGTGATATGGCGCAGCGCCCCCGCCTTGATCCAGCGGTGGCTGCGCATCCAGCGCCGGAAGCGCGCCGCGAACGCCTCGCTGGTCACCACCGGCGGCGCGTATTGCGCGTAGCGCTTGTGGCCCATCCGCACGCGATACCACTGCACCTCGAACGCGGCGCGAATGTCGGCCACGGCCGGCCCGGCCAGCTCCACGGCGAAATCCCAGCGCGCGAACGGCAGCGTCTCGCCGTTCTGGTCGAAATCGTCGACGATGTTGATGCCGCCGCAGAACACGTAGGCATCGTCGACGCAGGCCAGCTTGCGGTGCGTCCGCGAGAAACCGAAGCGGCCGAACAGGTAACGGTTGTAGATCCGGTGCTCGATGCCGGCCTCGGCCCATTGCTCGAACAGCGGCAGACGCGCCGTGCCGATGCCGTCGGTAATCACGCGCACGTGCACGCCGCGCGCGGCGGCGCGCAACAGCGCGTCGGACACCAGGCGGCCGGCAGGATCGTCGCAAAAGATATAGGTTTCGAGCAGTACCGACTGCGAGGCGGCATCGATACGGCGCACCAGCAGCGGGAAAAACTCCGCGCCGCCCGTGCAGAGCGTGACGGTGTTGCCGGACGAGAACGCGAGCCGCGACGACGAGCCGCGCTCCTGCAGGAACAGGTCCCGCAACTGGGCCAGACGCAGCCGCTGGCTGCCGCTCATGCCTCGCGCGCCGCGAGACGCTCGGGCAACTGCAGGATCGCTTCGGCGTTGGACGGCGAGTAGCAGCGCTCGGCCGCCTCGCGATACGGCAGCCAGACGTAATCGGTGTGCTCGCGCGGCGACAGCGTGACGGCAATCCCGGCTGGCACTTCGAGGCTGAACCAGTGCTCGGTGTTGCGCGTGACGCCCGGCGCGTAGCGGTGGAGATAGTGCGGATAGATCGCGTAGTCGATCTGGTGGCGCCAGTCGTAAAGCGCCTCGGCCGGCACGGCGGCGCTGCCGACCACGATGCCCGTCTCCTCGCCTACCTCGCGCGCGGCGGTGGCGCCGAGCGGTTCGTCGAGCCAGTCTTTCGCGCCCGTCACCGACTGCCAGAAACCGGGTTGATCGGCGCGCTTGATGATCAGCACGTCGAGCGCGGCGGTGTGGATCACGACCAGAACGGATTCGGGGATTTTTGGCGGCTTCGTCATGACTTGCGGGGCTTCGGCCAACGCGCGTCGAGTACGGGCGGCGGCCAGGCGGGGGCTTCGGAACCGGCAGACTGTACCGCAAAACGGTGGCCGCCGCGTGTCGAACCAGCGGCGCGGCGGGCAGGCGCTTGCCGCATCGCAAGGCGGCGGTGCGGGCGCGTAGGCATCGGCAAGCCGCGGATCTGAAGCACCCTGCCCCATTGCGAGGCCGTTCGGGCGTCCGTCTCTTCAGCCGGTCACGCACTCACCGATGCACTCGATCAGGCGCGCGGCACGACCGTCAGCAGCACCGTCAGCGTGACGATCGATGCGATCGTCGAGAACAGGATCGTGCGCGAAGTCACCTGCGGCTCGCGACGGTAGAACTCGGCCAACATGAACGGCCCCGTGCCGGTCGGCAGCGCCGCCAGCACCACCGACATCGACACCATCACCGGCGACAGATCGAACACGCGCGCGGCGAGCCACCAGGTCAGCGCCGGCTGCCCCACCAGCTTGATCACGGTCAGCAGCAAGGCGTCGGGCAGCACACCGTGCGCGGGACGCTTCTCGGCGAGGAACAGCCCGAGGCTCACCAGCGCGCACGGGCTGGCCGCGCCGCCGAGCAGCTTGAGGAATGTCTCGACGCTGGCCGGCGGCACGACATGCGCGGCCGACACGAGCGCGCCGACGATCGGCGAAACGATCAGCGGGTTGCGGCCGAGCGAACCGAGCACCTTCAGCGCGAGCCGGTGCGGCGCACGCTCGCTTTGGAGGCCCACCTCGATCAGCACGATCGCAAAGCCGAACAACACGCAGGCAACGATGATCGTGGCGATCGTGGTCGGCATCAGGCTGGCCGGACCGAACACCAGCAGGCACAGAGGAAAGCCGATGTAGCCGGTGTTCGGATAGGCGGCCGCGATCGCGTCGACGCTGGCGTCGGCGAGCGGCCGGCCGCGCCAGAGCCGCACCGCCAGCACCACGAGGAACAAAGCCGCGCAGGCAATCGAGAACGCGGCGATGAAGCGTGGCTGGTCGAGCTGCGCCCAGGTCGCATGCGCCATCACGTCGAACAGCAGCGCCGGCAGCGCGAGCCAGACGACGAAGCGGTTCAATTCCGACGCGGCGGTCGGGCCGAGCAGGCCGCGCCGACGGCACAGGAAACCGGCGAGAATCAACGCAAAGATGGGAAGCAGGATGGGCAGCGTGGCGAACACGGCAAGACTCGACGAGAAAAACGAAAACTGGCCGGCACACAACGCGACACGGGCACACGACGGCACCCGGCGGGCCGGAAAGCCGCGAGGGTAACTCGCCAACTTGATACAATCCAATGCGATTTTTAGGTCGATTCCATACCTTTTTTGCATCGTGATCGATATCAAGCCGCTTCGTTACTTCGTCGTGCTCGCCGAGACCGGCCATTTCGGCCGCGCCGCGACACGGCTGAACCTGTCTCAGCCACCGCTGTCGCGCCAGATCGCGGCGCTCGAAGCCTCGCTGGGCGTCACGCTGGTCGAGCGCGGGCCGCGCGGCGTCACGCTGACGCCGGCCGGCGAGCGCTTCCGCGACGACGCGAAGGCAATCCTCGCGTCGATCGAGCGCGCCGCGCATCACGCGCGCGCCGCCGCCTCGGGCGCGGCCGGCAAGCTGACGATCGGCTTCACGATGTGCGCCGCCTACAGCGTGGTGCCGCGCTACGCGCGCGAATTCGGCGCGGCCTGGCCCGAGGTGGCGCTGCACCTGCGCGAAACCGTCTCGAACGATCTGGCCGAACAGGTGCTGAACGGTCATATCGATGCCGCCATCCTGTTTCCCGGCTCGCCGCTCGTGGGCCTCGAACAGCGCACGGTGGTGACCGAACCGCTGTGCGTCGCGCTGTCGCGTGACCATCCGCGCGCCCGGGCGCGCAAGCTGCGGATCGCCGAACTCGCCGACGAGCCGTTCGTGGCGGCCGTCGAGATCGTGTCGCCCACGCTGCGGGCGGCGATCGTCGATCATTGCCGGCAACTGGGTGGCTTCGAGCCGAACATCCGCCTCGAAGTGCAGTTGCAGCAGACCGTGCTGGGGCTGGTGGACGAAGGCGTGGGCGTGGCGCTGGTGCCAGCCTCGATGCAGCGCGCGCAATGGGCCGGCGTGGTGTTCCGCCCGCTCGTCGACGCGCCGACCATCGAGCAGGCGCTGATGTGGTCGCCGTCGAACCGCAACCCGTGCCTCGCACGCTTTCTCGCGCTCGCCTGAGCGCCCGCACCCTGCCCGCAGCAATCGACAAGGACGATCGGCGGCAGCAATAAAAAACCCTGCCGGCGTTGCCACCGGCAGGGTTTTTGTCTTGCGGCGCCACGCTTCACGCGGCGCACGGCACTCAGGCCTTCGGCTGTTCCGGCTGGCGCAGACGGATATGCAGTTCCTTCAGTTGACGCTCGTCGACCGGGCTCGGTGCCTGCGTCAGCAGATCCTGCGCGCGCTGGGTCTTCGGGAACGCGATCACGTCGCGGATCGAATCGGCGCCGGCCATCATCGTGACGATGCGGTCCAGGCCGAACGCGATACCGCCATGCGGCGGCGCGCCGTATTGCAGCGCGTCGAGCAGGAAGCCGAACTTCGCCTGCGCTTCTTCCGGGCCGATCTTCAGTGCGCGGAACACCTTGCTCTGCACGGCTTCCTGGAAGATCCGCACCGAACCGCCGCCGATTTCCCAGCCGTTCAGCACCATGTCGTAGGCCTTCGCCAGGCAGCGGCCCGGGTCGGTTTCGAGGTATTCGAGGTGCTCGTCCTTCGGGCTCGTGAACGGGTGGTGAGCGGCCACGTAGCGCGCATCGTCCTCGTCGTACTCGAACATCGGGAAATCGACCACCCACAGCGGCTTCCAGCCCGATTCGACGAGGCCGTTGGCCTTGCCGAATTCCGAATGGCCGATCTTCAGGCGCAGTGCGCCGAGGCTGTCGTTGACGACCTTCGCGCGGTCGGCCGCAAAGAAGATGATGTCGCCGTCTTGCGCGCCGGTGCGCTCGAGGATCGCGGCAATCGAGGCGTCGTGCAGGTTCTTGACGATCGGGCTTTGCAGGCCGTCGCGACCCTTGGCCTTTTCATTGACCTTGATCCAGGCCAGGCCCTTCGCGCCGTAGATGCGCACGAATTCGGTATAGCCGTCGATGTCGCCGCGCGTCAGTTCGCTGCCCTTCGGCACGCGCAGCGCCGCGACGCGGCCGTCCTTCGTGTTGGCCGGTGCGCTGAACACCTTGAACTCGACGTCCTTCATCGCGTCGGTCAGCTCGGTGAATTCGAGCTTCACGCGCAGGTCCGGCTTGTCCGAGCCGAAACGCGCCATCGCTTCCGAATACGGCATGACCGGGAACGTGGCGGCCAGTTCGGCGCCGATCGTCGTCTTGAAGACGTGACGGATCATTTCCTCGAACAGATCGCGGATTTCCTGCTCGCCCAGGAACGAGGTTTCGCAGTCGATCTGCGTGAACTCGGGTTGGCGGTCGGCACGGAGGTCTTCGTCGCGGAAGCACTTGGTGATCTGGTAGTAACGATCGAAGTTCGCGACCATCAGCAACTGCTTGAACAACTGCGGCGACTGCGGCAGCGCAAAGAACTGGCCGGCGTTGGTGCGCGACGGCACCAGGTAGTCGCGCGCGCCTTCCGGCGTGCTCTTGGTCAGCATCGGCGTTTCGATGTCGATGAAGCCTTGCGCGTCGAGGTACTTGCGCACTTCGATCGCCACGCGGTAGCGCAAGCGCAGGTTGTTCTGCATGTGCGGGCGGCGCAGGTCGAGCACGCGATGCGTCAGGCGCGTGGTTTCCGACAGGTTGTCGTCGTCGAGCTGGAACGGCGGCGTGATCGACGGGTTCAGCACCGTCAGTTCCTGGCACAGCACCTCGATCTTGCCGCTCTTGAGGCCGGCGTTGATCGTGCCGTCCGGACGGCCGCGCACGAGGCCCTTGATCTGAATACAGAACTCGTTGCGCACGCCTTCGGCCGCCGCGAACATCTCCGCGCGATCCGGATCGCACACCACCTGCACGAGGCCTTCGCGATCGCGCAGGTCGATGAAGATCACACCGCCGTGATCGCGGCGGCGATGCACCCAGCCGCACAGCGACACGGTTTGACCCAGCAGGTGTTCGGTCACGAGACCGCAGTATTCAGTTCGCATCGACATGATGTTTGCTTTCGTTCGGTTTGATCAACGGGGCGCAACGCGCGCCCGGGCATTACAGCGGAGGTTCGACGGGCGGACGCGCGGGTGCGGGCACGGGCACCGACGGCGCGACGACACCCATCGAGACGATGTACTTCAGCGCGGCGTCGACCGACATGTCGAGTTCGACGACTTCGCTTTTCGGCACCATCAGGAAGAAGCCGGACGTGGGGTTCGGCGTGGTTGGCACGTAGACGCTCACGTACTCTTCCTTCAGGTGATTGACCACGTCGCCGCCCGGCGCACCGGTCAGAAACGCGATCGTGTAGGAGCCGCGCCGCGGGTACTCGATCAGCAGCGCCTTGCGGAACGCATTGCCGCTGCTCGACAGCAGCGTGTCCGACACCTGCTTGACGCTGGTGTAGATCGGCCCGACCACCGGGATGTGACGCACCACGGCGTTCCACCAGGTGACGAGCTTCTGGCCGATGAAGTTCTGCGTGGCCAGACCGACGACGAAGATGAACGCCAGCGTCAGCACCGCGCCGATGCCCGGCAGATGGAAGCCCAGCAGGCGCTCGGGTTGCCACGATTCCGGCAGCAGCAGCAGCGTCTGATCCATGATGCCGATCACCGACCCGAGCACCCACAGCGTGATCGCGAGCGGGACGAGGACCAGCAGGCCGGTCAGGAATACGGTTTTGAGGGTCGTCTTCTTCATCATCTGCCGTCAGGTAAAGCGCGCCGCTGCCGGCACGAACTGGCCGCCGCCCGCGCCGGGCGGCGGATGATCAGGTGTCGCTGGAGGCAGCCGGCGCGGCGCTGGCCGGGGCCGCGCTCGCGGAGGGCGCTGCCGCGGCGGGCGCCGCAGCAGGAGCCGCCGCGCCATCGGCCGGCTTGGCCGCCTCGCCGCTTGCCGCGCCGGCAGCCGGCGCGCTGGCGCCGCCCGAGCCGCCCCGGAAGTCGGTCACGTACCAGCCCGAACCCTTCAATTGGAAGCCGGCGGCCGTGACCTGCTTGCGGAAAGCATCCTTCCCGCACTCAGGGCACACGGACAACGGCGCGTCGCTCATCTTCTGGAGCACGTCCTTCGCGAAACCGCACGCATCGCAACGGTAGGCGTAAATCGGCATGATCTTTTCCCGCGGAAACTAGAAACGTCTTGCAAAACCTTGAATTATATCCGAAAGCCCGGATCGCTCCGTGGCATCGGACGCCGTGCCGGCCGCGCGTCAGGCGCCGGCCGCCAGCAGAATCAGCACGCGTGCAGCGATCGCGCCAACGCCCACTGCGATGCCGAACACGAGCAGCGCCTGCAACAGCCGGTTGGTGCGCTTCTGCTCGAGCAGGATCTGCTGCATCAGTTCGTCATTGGCCGAGCGCGGCGAGTCGTGCCGCTCGGACAGCGCGTGGTGGATCAGGCGCGGCAATTGCGGCAGCGTCTTGCTCCACTGCGGCGCCTCGACCTTGAAGCGCTCGTACCAGCCGCGCAGCCCGATCTGCTCGGTCATCCAGCGCTCCAGATACGGCTTCGCAGTCTTCCAGAGATCGAGTTCCGGGTCCAGCGAGCGGCCCAGGCCCTCGACGTTCAGCATGGTTTTCTGCAGCAGCACCAATTGCGGCTGGATCTCGACGTTGAAGCGGCGCGAGGTGGAGAACAGGCGCATCAGCACCTGGCCGAGCGAGATGTCCTTCAGCGCGCGATCGAAATACGGCTCGCAGACGGCGCGAATCGCGCTTTCCAGCTCCTCGACGCGCGTATTGGGCGGCACCCAGCCCGATTCGAGATGCAACGTGGCGACACGGTGATAGTCGCGCTTGAAGAACGCGAGGAAATTCTGCGCGAGGTAGTTCTTGTCGAAATCGGACAGCGCGCCAACGATGCCGAAATCGAGCGCGATGTACCGCCCGAGCTGCTTCGGATCGAGGCTCACGAAGATGTTGCCCGGGTGCATGTCGGCGTGGAAAAAGCCGTCGCGGAACACCTGCGTGAAGAAGATCTCCACGCCTTCGCGCGCCAGCTTCGGAATATCGACGCCAGCCGCGCGCAGCACCTCGACCTGGCTGATCGGCACGCCGTTCATGCGCTCCATCACGAGCACCGAGTTCGAGCTGTAATCCCAGAACATCTCGGGTACCAGCAACAGGTCGAGCCCGGCGAAATTGCGGCGCAACTGGCTGCCGTTGGCGGCCTCGCGCATCAGGTCGAGTTCGTCGTGCAGGTACTTGTCGAATTCGGCCACCACCTCGCGCGGCTTGAGACGCCGGCCATCGGGCCAGAGCCGTTCGGCCCAGATCGCGATGTCGCGCAGCAGCGCCATGTCGGAATCGATCACCGGCAGCATGTTCGGCCGCAGCACCTTGACGGCCACTTCCTTGCCGGCGTGCTCGCCTTCCTTCAGCTTGGCGAAATGGACCTGGGCGATCGACGCGCTCGCGATCGGCACCGGATCGAATTCGTCGAACACCGCGCTGATCGGCGCGCCGAGCGATTTCTCGACCAGCGACATGGCCAGCGCCGAATCGAACGGCGGCACCTGATCCTGCAGCCGCGCCAGCTCGATCGCGAAATCGGGCGGCAGCAGGTCGCGCCGCGTGGACAGCACCTGCCCGAACTTGACGAAGATCGGCCCGAGGCTTTCGAGCGCGTGTCGCAGGCGCACCGCGGGCGGGTCGGAGAAGCGGCGGCCGATGGTGGTGATGCGCAACAGCAGCTTGACGCGGCGATCGTCGATACGCGACAGCATGACCTCGTCGAGACCGAAACGGATCAGCGTGTAGACGATTTTGATGAAACGAAAAATGCGCATGCGTGACGGTCCTTCAGTGCGCGCCGCGCGAGCTGTTGCCCGCCCGTGCGCCCAATCCTTGTTCGAGTCGTTCGACCCGCTTCTCGACACGGGCCAGCGCATCGCGGGCCCGCGCCAGTTCGGCATCGAATTCGGTCAGCGCGGCACGCCGCACGACCTGGGGATCCTCGTCGAGGAAATATTCGGTCAGCGAGCCGAGCAGATTGCGGCCGGTACGGCGGGCCTGATCGCCGGCCGAGCGCACCAGCGTGGCGATCCGGTAGGCGGCCGCGTCGCCCACCACGCGCGCGAGATCTTCTTCGGGCTCCCAGCGCAGATGTTCGGCGAGCTTGGCCAGTTGCGTGGCGAATTCGGCATCGCCTTCGAGCTTGACGTGCTTCATGACGGCGGCCTGGCCGCCCTGCACGAAGGCCGTGACGGCATCGAACGGCGAGCGCTGCGCGCCACCGAGCGCGATCGAAACATCGACCTGCGGCGCCTCGTGCGCCTCGACGGCCGCGAAATACCCGTCGGGCTGCACCAGCAGCACGAGCGTAACGGGGGAAAATTCAAGTCTGGCGGTTTTCCCTGCGTAGGGAATCAGGCGATCGCGCGCCCAGGATTCGCGGGCGAGCAGATGGTTGACAGCAGCAGCGACAGACTTGGCGGCAAAGGTCATCGGACTGAGTAAAAAAACCCGCGCAGGCAGGGTGCCCACGCGGGTTTCTATTGTAACGTCGGATCGGCTCTGCCCCGCTCCAGCTTCGCGCCGGATCGAGCGAAGCCGGAAATCCGCGGTGCTCAGTGCAGGTTGATCTGCTGGATACCGGCCAACAGCCAGCCTTCGTTGCCCGATTTCGTCAGGTTCCACACTTCCTCGAACGGCTCCGGACCGGCGTTGGCCGATTCGCGAATCAGGCCGTGGAAGCGCACGCTGGCTTCGGACTGGCTGCCGTTCTGCTCGGCATTGAGCAATTCGGCATCGAGCTGCACCACATCCGTCTGGTTCTTGCCCGCACCACGCGAGGACAGATCGACCTTCACCTCGGCGAACATTTCCGGCGTGGTGAATTCGCGGATATCGGCCATGTTGCCTTCGTCCCAGGCCGCCTGCAGGCGAATGAAGTAGACCTTGGCATTGCGCACGAACGCTTCGGTGTCGAAACCGGCCGGCACCGACGGTGCCGCCATCGCGCCCGCTGCCGCGCCTGCCGACGCACCGCCGAACACGCCGGCCGCCTCGTTCGCATAGCTGCTCGACGAGGCCGGTTGGGGCTGCGCCGAGTAGCTCGGGCTGGCTTGGCCGCCGTTCGCGCTCGAGGAACCGGTGCCGTAGCCGCCACGGTTCATCGACGAACCCGCGCCCGCGTAGGCCGGTTCCGGCTTGCGGTTGCGATTCATGATCTTGCGCACGATCCAGATACCGATGAAGGCAAGCAGAGCGATGATAATCACGTTCGCCATCATGCTGGCGAACGCGCCGCCCAGGCCGAAGTGCGACAGCAGCGCCGCGATGCCGAGGCCGGCGGCCAGGCCGGCGATCGGCCCGAGCCAGCGCGAGCGGTTCGGCTGCGCGGCCGGAGTCGGCTGCGCGCCGCGCTGGGCCGGCGCGGCCTGTTGCATCGGCTGCTGCGCCGGCGGCGTGGCCTGACGTTGCTGGACCATCTGGGATTGGCGACCCATGCTGCGCCCGCCGCCCATCCGCCGGGCTTCGGCATCGAGCGACGCGAATGTGCCGGCCATCAGCAGGCCGACCATGAACAGCGTGCCGATCCGTCGTGCCCACGGCCCCGGCTGCTTGCTGCGGTTGTTGAACGAACGGGAATCAGACATCACCATCTCCAGATTGAAAGACAATTGTATGGATGGAACCCCTTAATACTTGGTTCCCAGGTGT
Source organism: Burkholderia sp. 3C (assembly GCF_054589155.1). Taxonomy (NCBI): domain Bacteria; kingdom Pseudomonadati; phylum Pseudomonadota; class Betaproteobacteria; order Burkholderiales; family Burkholderiaceae; genus Burkholderia; species Burkholderia sp. 3C. The sequence goes on along the minus strand of NZ_BAAILN010000138.1, from coordinate 68,288 downwards.
AACGCTACCACGCCACCTGACAAATTGTAATATTTGACAGCATCGAGGCCGGCCTGTTCCATCATCGTCTTCAGGGTGTCTTGATCCGGGTGCATCCGGATAGATTCAGCAAGGTACCGGTAACTCTCAGCATCTTTCGCGAACTTGTCGCCAAGCCACGGTAATACTTTGAAAGAATACACGTCGTAGGCTTTTTTCAACGGCTCCCAGACTTTCGAGAATTCCAGCACCATCACGCGGCCGCCCGGCTTCGCCACACGGCGCATCTCGGCCAGCGCGGCGTCCTTGTGCGTCATGTTGCGCAACCCGAAGGCCACGGTCACCAGATCGAAGTGGTTGTCAGGAAACGGAATTTTCTCGGCGTCACACAACAGCGACGGCGTCACCACGCCCTTGTCGAGCAGGCGGTCACGGCCCACGCGCAGCATCGATTCGTTGATGTCGGTATGCCAGACTTCGCCGGTCGGGCCGGCCGCCTTCGCAAACGCCTTGGTCAGGTCACCCGTGCCGGCGGCGATATCGAGCACCTTGTGGCCGGGGCGCACGTTCGCCTGCGCGATCGTGAACGCCTTCCAGACGCGGTGCATGCCGGCCGACATCAGGTCGTTCATCAGGTCGTAGTTGCTCGCGACCGAGTGGAACACCCCCGCCACCTTTTTCGCCTTGTCGCCCTCGTCGACGGTTTCGAAGCCGAAATGGGTTTTGCTCATCGCGTGAATCCTCTGGAAATGGCAAGACGGCGCCGGATGCGGCGCCGTCGGTTCAGTCGGTGATGGTCAGTGGCAGTGGCCGCGCGAGGCGCCTGCCTGCGGCATCGGGGCATCGCGTTCGACGCCCGCCGCCTGCAACTTGTCGAAATACTCGCGCCAGAGCGCGTCCTGGCGCGTGGCCAGCTCGTACAGCAGATCCCAAGAATAGATGCCGGTGGAATGGCCGTCCGAGAAGGTCGGCTGCAACGCGTAGTTGCCGACGCCTTCGAGCGCCGTGATCGTCACGGTGCGCTTGCCGGTTTGCAGCGTTTCCTGGCCGGGGCCGTGCCCGCGCACTTCCGCCGACGGCGAAAACACGCGCATCAATTCGAACGGGATGCGGTAGCTGTCGCCATTCGGATACTGCAATTCGAGCACGCGCGATACCGCGTGCACGACGACGCCGGACGGTACCGGCGTGGTCGGCGTCAAGCCGCTCATGAATCCCTCGCGTTCAAAACCTGTTCGATTTCCTCGTGCACCGCATTGTGCAGCAGCGTGGCCTGTGCCGTGCGCAAGCGCAGCAGCGCGTCCGACACCGAGCGCTGGCGCGGCGCCCACACCGGCTGCGGAAAGTGCGCATCGTTCGAGAAGCGCGGAATCACGTGCCAGTGCTGATGCGGCACCTGATTGCCGAGGCTCGCCAGATTGACCTTGGTGGGCTGCATCACGCGCCGCACCGCGCGCTCGACCGCCGCGACCACCAGCATCAGGTGTGCGCGCTCGGCCGCGGTGAGATCGGAGAACTCGGCGACATGCGCGTGCCAGATCACGCGGCAAAAACCGGGGTAATCGGTTTCGCCGGACGCCAGCACGACGCGCAGCGCATCGTCCTTCCACAACAGCTCGCCGCCGTCTTCCCGGCAGAATACGCAATCCATCGTCAGTTCCTTGCTGATCGGACGCCCCGACTTTACACCAGGACCCGCTCGATGCCGCCGTTGTTCGCGTGGCTCACGTAGTCGGCCATCCAGTTCTCGCCGAGCACGTTGCGGGCGATTTCAACCACGATGTAATCGGATTCGATGTTGGCGTCCTCGTTGTAGCGCGACAGGCCTTGCAGGCACGACGGGCAGCTGGTCAGGATCTTGACCTGCGTCTCGCCGGCCGGCGCAGGCGCCGCGGCAGCGGCGCTCACGCCGTCGCCCGACACCACCGGGATGTTGCGCAGGCGCGCCGCACCCTTGCGGATCTCTTCTTCCTTGCGGAAGCGGATCTGCGTGGAGATGTCCGGCCGCGTCACGGCCAGCGTGCCCGATTCGCCACAGCAGCGATCGTTCTTGGTGATCGTGTAGCCGTCTTTCTCGGCGCCCATCAATTCGTTGACGAGCTTGACCGGGTCCATCGTCTTGATCGGCGTATGGCACGGGTCGTGATACATGTAGCGCGTGCCGGCCACGCCTTCGAGCTTCATGCCCTTTTCGAGCAGGAATTCGTGGATGTCGATGATCCGGCAGCCCGGGAAGATCTTCTCGAATTCATAGCCGGCCAACTGGTCGTAGCAGGTGCCGCACGACACCACCACCGTCTTGATGTCGAGGTAGTTCAGCGTGTTGGCCATGCGGTGGAACAGCACGCGGTTGTCGGTGACGATCTGCTCGGCCTTGTCGTACTGGCCCGAACCGCGCTGCGGATAGCCGCAGCACAGGTAGCCCGGCGGCAACACGGTCTGCACGCCGGTTTCCCACAGCATCGCCTGGGTGGCCAGGCCGACCTGCGAGAACAGCCGCTCGGAACCGCAGCCCGGGAAGTAGAACACCGCTTCCGAATCGACCGTGGTGGTCTTGGGGTTGCGGATGATCGGCACGATCTTGTTGTCCTCGATGTCGAGCAACGCGCGCGCCGTCTTCTTCGGCAGGTTGCCCGGCATCTTCTTGTTCACGAAGTGGATCACCTGCTCCACCATCGGCGGCTTGCCGGTGGTGGCGGGCGGGCGCGCCGTCTGCTTCTTCGTGACCTTCTTGAGCACGTCGTTGGCGAAGCGCTGCGCCTTGTAGCCGACGCCCATCATCACGCCGCGCGCGGCGTTGATGGTTTGCGGATTGGTGGCGTTCAGGAAGAACATGCCGGCGGCCTGGCCCGGATTGAACTTCTTCTTGCCCATCTTGCGCAGCAGGTTGCGCATGTTCATCGTCACGTCGCCGAAGTCGATCTTGACCGGGCACGGCGTGACGCACTTGTGGCAGACCGTGCAGTGGTCGGCCACGTCGTTGAACTCGTCCCAGTGCTTGATCGACACGCCGCGGCGCGTCTGCTCTTCGTACAGGAATGCCTCGACCAGCAGCGAGGTGGCGAGGATCTTGTTGCGCGGGCTGTAGAGCAGGTTCGCGCGCGGCACGTGGGTTGCGCACACCGGCTTGCACTTGCCGCAGCGCAGGCAATCCTTGACCGATTCGGCGATCGCGCCGATGTCGGACTGCTGCATGATCAGCGATTCATAGCCCATCAGCCCGAAGCTCGGCGTATACGCGTTGCGCAGATCCGCGCCCTGCATCAGCTTGCCCTTGTTGAAGCGGTCGTGCGGATCGACGCGCTGCTTGTAGGCGCGGAAATCCTTCAGCTCGTCGTCGGTCAGGAATTCGAGCTTGGTGATGCCGATGCCGTGCTCGCCGGAAATCACGCCGTCGAGCGAGCGCGCGATGTCCATGATGCGCGCGACCGCCGCATGGGCGTCCTGCAGCATCTCGTAATTATCCGAGTTGACCGGCAGGTTGGTGTGGACGTTGCCGTCGCCCGCGTGCATGTGCAGCGCGACGAACACGCGCCCGCGCAGCACGCGCTTGTGGATCGCCTGCGCCTCGTCGAGGATCGGCTTGAACGCGCCGCCGTTGAAGATGTTGCGCAGTTCGGCGCGCAGCTCCTGCTTCCACGACACGCGCACGGTGCGGTCCTGCGTGACGTGAAACACGTTGGCGTCGGGCTGGGCATCGGCGCGCGCGGCGAACGTGCTGCCAAGCTTTTCATAACCCAGTTGCACGAGGTAGTGCTGGGCCTCGCGCAGCGGCATGTCGAGCCGGTCGCGCAGGAATTCCCAGCGCGAGCGCACCTGCTTGAACAGGTCGAGCGCCTGTTGCACGCGATCTTCGAGCAGTTCGGCGCTGGGGATCTCGTTGGCGTCGTCGCTCTTGCCGAGCGGCAGGTCGCCGGTACGGAAGAACGCTTCGAGCGCGTCGAGAATCTGCAGCTTGTTCTTCAGCGACAGCTCGATGTTGATGCGCTCGATCGCATCGGTGTACTCGCCCATGCGGTTGAGCGGGATCACCACGTCTTCGTTGATCTTGAACGCGTTGGTGTGCTTCGCGATCGCGGCGGTACGGCTGCGGTCGAGCCAGAAGCGCTTGCGCGCCTCGGCGCTGACGGCCACGAAGCCCTCGCCGCTCTTGCCGTTGGCCATGCGGACCACTTCCGAGGTGGCGGCCGCCACCGCGTCGGCGTCGTCGCCGACGATGTCGCCGATCAGCACCATCTTCGGGAACGCGTTGCGCTTGCTCTTGGTGGCGTAGCCGACCGCGCGCAGGTAGCGTTCGTCGAGATGCTCCAGGCCGGCCAGGATCGCGCCGCCCTGCTTCGACGTTTCGAACAGGTAATCCTTGATTTCGACGATGCTCGGGATCGCTTCGCGCGCCTGGCCGAAAAATTCGAGGCAGACCGTGCGCGTATGGGCCGGCATCTTGTGCAGTATCCAGCGCGCCGACGTGATCAGGCCGTCGCACCCTTCCTTCTGCACGCCCGGCAGGCCGGCCAGGAATTTGTCGGTGACGTCCTTGCCGAGGCCTTCCTTGCGGAAGCGCTTGCCTTCGATGTCGAGCATTTCGCTGCGCAGCAGCTTCTCGCCCGGCGCATACGCGCCGTCGAACCACTTCAGTTCGAAGCGGGCCACGGCGATGTCGTGGATCTTGCCCTGGTTGTGATCGTGGCGCGTGACTTCGAGCCAGTTGCCGTCCGGGTCGACCATCCGCCACCAGGCCAGGTTGTCGAGCGCGGTGCCCCACAGCACCGCCTTCTTGCCGCCGGCGTTCATCGCGACGTTGCCGCCGACGCAGGATGCATCGAGCGAGGTCGGATCGACCGCGAACACGTAGCCGGCCGCTTCGGCCGCCTCGGTCACGCGGCGCGTGACGACACCGGCGCCCGAGAAGATGGTGGCCACCTTGTGCGCGACGCCCGGCAGTTCGGTCTGCTCGACCGCGCCCAGTTGTTCGAGCTTTTCGGTGTTGATCACGGCCGAAAACGGCGTGAGCGGCACGGCGCCGCCCGTGTAGCCGGTGCCGCCCCCGCGCGGGATCACGGTCAGGCCGAGTTCGAAGCAGGCCTTCACCATCCCGGCGATTTCGGCTTCGGTGTCGGGCGTGAGGATCACGAACGGATATTCGACGCGCCAATCGGTGGCGTCGGTCACGTGCGAAACGCGCGCGAGGCCGTCGAAGCGGATGTTGTCCTTCTGCGTGCAGCGGCCCAGCGCCTTGGTGGCGCGGCGGCGCAGGTCGGCCATCTGCTCGAACTCGCGCGCGAACGCGTCGACCGCGCCACGTGCGGCGACCGTCAGCATCGCGACGCGCGAGGCACGCTCGCGGGCCGCTTCGTCGCCGTGCTCGGACAGGTCGGCCTGACGGCGCTTGTCGATCTCGGCCAGGCGGTGGCCGAGCGCGTCGATCAGCATCTGGCGGCGCTTCGGGTTGTCGAGCAGGTCGTCCTGCAGGTAAGGATTGCGGCGCACCACCCAGATGTCGCCGAGCACTTCGTACAGCATCCGCGCCGAGCGGCCGGTGCGGCGCTCGCCGCGCAGGTCGGCAAGCGCCGACCAGGCGTCCTCGCCGAGCAGGCGGATGACGATCTCACGGTCGGAGAACGACGTGTAGTTGTACGGGATTTCGCGCAGGCGCGGCGTCAGGTCGGCTGCGACGGCGATTGCCGCGCCATGCGGATCGAAAACTTGTGGTGCGTTCATGTTCGGACGAGTCGGAGGGCCGGCCGTGCGGTCTGGGCACGGCTGAGGCATGCGCGTGGAGCGCGGATCTGGGGAAAATCTTCTGTTACCAGGCTAGCAACTATGCGCGGGGCCCGTGCCAAGCGTCTGTACGCTAGGCCCCGGCCGGCCGATACCTGGCGGCACTCGGAGCCATCAGCACGATCGCGCGCAATGCGCGTGCCGAGCCGCCGAGGGACAGGCTGCCCGCGGAGACGGCTTCAAATGGGCGGTCCGATACTGCCTTTTCATCTTCCGATCCTTGATTCAAAACGGAATTCTAACCCATGATCGGCGCGAGCGTGGACGCCTGAATCGGCCGCAATTCCCGGCCCGGCGGCGCGGGCCGGGAATTGCCCACCCGTCCGGTCGGTCGTGAGGCTCACAGGCCCGCCCGAGCGGGGTTGGGGCTAAAATCCCGGCTTTCCCCGCTTTTGCCGCGCCGGCCGATACCCGCGCGACCGTCATGGCTGCTCACGACTACCTGAAGAAAATCCTTACCGCCCGCGTCTACGACGTGGCGGTCGAAACCGCCCTCGAACCGGCCCGCAACCTGTCCGCCCGCGTGCACAACCGCGTGCTCCTCAAGCGCGAGGACAACCAGCCGGTGTTCTCGTTCAAGCTGCGCGGCGCCTACAACCGCATGGCACACCTGTCGACCGAAGCCCGCGAGCGCGGCGTGATCACGGCCTCGGCCGGCAATCATGCGCAGGGCGTGGCGTTCTCGGCGGCCCGGCTCGGCGTGAAGGCGGTGATCGTGGTGCCGGTCACCACCCCGCAGGTCAAGGTCGATGCGGTGCGCGCCCACGGCGGCGCGACCGTCGAGGTGATCCAGTTCGGCGAATCGTACAGCGACGCCTACGCGCACGCCGTGCAGGTGCAGAACGAACGCGGCCTGACCTTCGTGCACCCGTTCGACGATCCCTATGTGATCGCCGGCCAGGGCACGGTGGCGATGGAAGTGCTGCGCCAGCATCAGGGGCCGATCCACGCGATCTTCGTGCCGATCGGCGGCGGCGGCCTGGCTGCCGGCGTGGCCGCTTACGTGAAGGCGATCCGGCCCGAAATCCGCGTGATCGGCGTGCAGACCGACGATTCCTGCGCGATGGCGCAGTCGATCCGCGCCGGCGAGCGCGTGACGCTGGCCGAAGTCGGCCTGTTCTCGGACGGCACGGCGGTCAAGCTGGTCGGCGAGGAAACGTTCCGGCTGTGCCGCGAACTGCTCGACGACGTGATCACCGTGGATACCGACGCGCTGTGCGCCGCGATCAAGGACGTGTTCCAGGACACCCGCAGCGTGCTGGAGCCGGCCGGCGCACTGGCCGTGGCGGGCGCCAAGCGCTACGCCGAGCAAGCCGGCATCGAGGGCGAAACGCTGGTGGCGATCACCTCGGGCGCGAACATGAACTTCGACCGCATGCGCTTCGTGGCCGAACGCGCCGAGGTGGGCGAGGCGCGCGAAGCGGTGTTCGCGGTGACGATTCCCGAGGAACGCGGCAGCTTCCGGCGCTTCTGCGAACTGGTGGGCGAGCGCAGCGTGACCGAATTCAATTACCGGATCGCCGACGCACGCTCGGCGCACATTTTCGTGGGCGTGCAGACGCGCCGCCGCGGCGAATCGGCCGAGATCGCCGCCACCTTCGACGCGCACGGCTTCGTGACCGCCGACCTGACCGGCGACGAACTGTCGAAGGACCACATCCGCTACATGGTCGGCGGCCGCTCACCGCTGTCGCACGACGAGCGGCTGTTCCGCTTCGAATTCCCCGAGCGGCCGGGCGCGCTGATGAAGTTCCTGTCGGCGATGGCGCCGAACTGGAACATCAGCCTGTTCCATTACCGCAACCAGGGCGCCGACACCAGCTCGATCCTGGTCGGCCTGCAGGTGCCGGCCGCCGATCACGAGGCGTTCGACCGCTTCCTGGCCACGCTCGGCTACCCCGCCCACGAAGAAACCGCGAACCCGGCCTACCGGCTGTTCCTGGCCTGACCGCCACGAGACGATCGATGACTCCCGAACACTCCCCTCTCGGCAAGGCTTCGGCCTACACCACCGCCTACGACGCCTCGCTGCTGTTCCCGATCCCGCGCGCCGGCGCGCGCGAGCAGATCGGCATCGGCGCGGCGCTGCCGTTCTTCGGCACCGACATCTGGAACGCCTACGAACTGTCGTGGGTCAACCCACGCGGCAAGCCGCAGATCGCCGTGGCCACGTTCTTCGTGCCGGCCGAATCGCCGAACATCGTCGAATCGAAATCGTTCAAGCTCTACCTCGGCTCGTTCGCGCAAACGGCGTTCGACTCGGTCGACGCCGTGCGCGACACGCTCAAGCGCGACGTATCGGCCGCCTGCGGCGCGACGGTGTCGGTGCAACTGGCCTCGCCGTCGGCGTTCGCCAAGCTGAAGCTCGAGGAGCTCGACGGCCAGTCGCTCGACCGCCTCGATCTCGATACCGACATCTACCATCCCGACCCGTCGCTGCTGTCGGCCTCGCACGACGAATCGCCAGTGGAGGAAACGCTGGTGTCGGACCTGCTCAAGTCGAACTGCCCGGTCACGGGCCAACCCGACTGGGGCAGCGTGCAGGTGCATTACGTGGGCGCGCCGATCGACCAGGCCGGGCTGCTTCGCTACCTGATCTCGTTCCGCAATCACACCGGCTTTCACGAGCAGTGCGTCGAGCGGATCTTCGTCGACATCCTGCGCGAATGCCGCCCGGTGAAGCTGGCCGTGTACGCGCGCTACACGCGCCGCGGCGGCCTGGACATCAACCCGTTCCGCACCAACTTC
>NZ_BAAILN010000138.1:59266-59677 GCF_054589155.1 Burkholderia sp. 3C | reverse complement strand
AAACGAGCACCCAAGCAAAACGCGGCGGCGCGAGCCTTCGAGGCCCGCGCCGCCGCGTTTTTTCATGCTGCCCGGCTTACTTGACGGGCGGCTTGTAGGCGATGCAATCCACTTCGACCTTGCAGTCGATGACCATGCTCGACTGCACGCAGGCGCGTGCCGGCGGATGCTCGCCGAAGTACGAGATGAACACCTTGTTGAACGACGCGAAATCGCGCGCGTCGTCGAGCCACACGCCGCAGCGCACGACGTGTTCGAGGCCGTAGCCCGCTTCCTTGAGGATCGCGATCACGTTCTCGATCGTCTGCTTCGACTGCGTGACGATGCCGCCTTCCACCACCTCGCCGTTGACCATCGGCGTCTGCCCCGACACGTACAGCCAGCCGTCGGCCTCCACCGCCTTCGCGAACG
>NZ_BAAILN010000138.1:45340-59115 GCF_054589155.1 Burkholderia sp. 3C | reverse complement strand
GCCGCGCGTTCGCCGCGCGGCCGGTTCGCCCGGCGCACGCAATGCGCCGGCCATTTCGGTTCGGCCGGACGCCGCCCGCTGGCAGCGGCGCGCCCGGCCGGATTCGGTGGTTCAGAACGCCGCGTCGCTGAGCGCGCGCGTGCCGCGCTTCACGAAGCGGCCGGCGCGCGCGCCGGTGGGCGCGCCGTCGCGCCAGGACAGCACGCCGTTGACCCACACCGCGTCGATGCCGCGCGCCGGCTGCTGCGGCGCTTCGAACGAGGCGACGTCGATCACGGTGGCAGGATCGAACAGCACCAGATCGGCGTGATAGCCGATCTGCACCTCGCCGCGCTTGTCGAGGCCGAGGCGGCGCGCCGCCAGCGAAGTCATCTTGCGCACGGCTTCCTCCAGCGGCAGCAGCTTCTCGTCGCGCGCGTAATGGCCGAGCACGCGCGGGAACGCGCCCCAGAGCCGCGGATGCGGCAGCGGATCGTTGGGCAGGCCGTCGGAGCCGACCATCGTCGACGGATGCGACAGGATCCGGCGCACGTCGTCCTCGGACATGTTGTGATACACCGCGCCGGCCGGCTGCAGGCGGCGTGCCGCGTCCTGCTCGGGGATGCCCCATTCGGCGGCGATCGCGGCGATCTTCTTGCCGGCCATTTCGGGATGCGGCTCGGACCACGTGATGGTGATCTCGATATCGCCGGTGACCTGCTTGACGTCGAGCGTCGACGAGCTGCGGCTGTACGGGTAGCAGTCGCAGCCGACCGGCTGGATGCGGCGCGCCCGGTCGAGCGAGGCCAGCACCTCGGCGCTGCGCCCCCAGTTCGACGGCCCCGCGCACTTCAGATGCGAAATCACCACCGGCACCCGCGCATGGCGGCCGACGCGATACGCCTCCTCCATCGCGTCGAGGATCGCGTCGAATTCGGTGCGCATGTGCGTGGTGTACAGCGCGCCGGCCAGCGCGAGCGGCTCGGCCAGCGCCATGACTTCCTCCACCGGCGAGGCGAACGCCGAGCCGTAGGCGAGGCCCGAACTCAGGCCGAGCGCGCCGTTCAGCAGCGCCTCCTCGAGCTGCACGCGCATCGCGGCGATTTCCTCGCTGCTGGCCGCGCGGTCGAGCCGGTCCATCTGGTTGTTGCGCAGCGCCGTGTGGCCCACCAGCGCGGCCACGTTGACGGCCGGCTGCGCCTGGTCGACGGCCTCGGCATAGGCCGCGAAGGTGGGGTATTGAAACGCCTCGCGATCGCCGAGCAGGTTCATCGGATCGGGCGGATCGCCGCGCAGCGCCACCGGCGACGCGCTGATGCCGCAATTGCCGACCACCACCGTCGTCACGCCCTGCGAGATCTTCGGCAGCATCTGCGGCGCGCGGATCACGTGCGTGTCGTCGTGCGTGTGGACGTCGACGAAGCCCGGCGCGAGCACGCGGCCGTTCGCTTCGATCACGTCCTCGGCCAGCCAGCTCGACAAATTGCCGATCGCCACGATGCGGCCGTCGCGGATCGCCACGTCGCGCTGCGCGGGCGGCGCGCCGGTGCCGTCGATCAGCACGGCATCGACGATCAGCGTATCCGCGAGTTCGGGATGGGAATGCATGTCAGTCTCCGAGGGGTTGTCGGTCGCCGCCGCCACGATGCACGTCGAGCGCGTGCTTCATGCGGCGCAGCGTCTCGCGGCAGCCATCGCCGAGCCGCAGCGCGACCTCGGTGACGAGCACGTCGAGCGCCATCATCATCGCGTAACGCGAGGTGGACGGCTTGAAGATGAAATCGGTTTCGAACGCGACCACCGGGATCAGGTCGTCGGCCAGTTGCGCGAGCGGCGAGGCCGGCGCGGTCAACGCCACGATGCGCGCGCCATAGCGCTTGGCCAGCGCGCAGCTTTCGAGCAGCTCGGGCACGCGACCGGTGACCGACAGCGCCACCACCACGCAGGCCTCGTCGACCGTGCTGGCCACCATGCGCTGCAGCAGCGCGTCCTGGTAGCTGGCGACGGGGCGGCCGAAGCGCACCAGCCGGAAGCGCAGCTCGTCGGCCAGCGCCGTGGAGCCGCCGCCCTGCCCGAACACGTAGATCATCCGCGCGTGCGCCAGCGCCTCGGACGGCGCGTCGAACGCGGTTTGCCGCAGCAGCGCGTGATGATGTTCGAGCGTCACACGCACGTCGTCGTACACGCGTGAAACTCCCGAAGCCGGCAGGCCGTCGCGCGCGTCGGCGGCGTCGCCCTCGCCGGGCGGCGCGAGGAAACGCCGGCCCACCGCGGCAGCCTGCGCGAGCCGCAGCTTCAGTTCGCGCACGTCGCGACAGCCGACTGCCTTGGCGAACCGCGTGACGGTGGCCACGCTGACCTCGGCCTGCGCGGCGATCTCGCCGATGCTGGCATGCGCGGCGGCGGTCAGGTCGTCGAGGATGCGCGCGGCCACCTTGCGTTCGGCGTCGCGCAGCGCGGGCGCGCACTCGGCGATCCGTGCCACGATATCGAACGCGAGCTGGGCCGTGGCCGGCACGGCGGGTTCGGCCGCGAGGGGCTCGGCGGCATGGTGCGGCGCAGCGAAATCGCGAGCGTCGTGACGCGAATCGGCATTCATCGGTTCAATGGCAGAATGGGTTCGTGTTAGTAAATAACATCACCGGGCGGATGCTACTTTCTGTACCATCCTGCCGTCAACTTCGATACAAACATGACGAGACGATGGAGCACTCGAAGATGAAAGTTACAAACTATCAGGAAGCCACGATCCAACCGACCGGCAAGGGCCTGGGCCGCGTGCCGAGCGCAAGCGTGCAGTTGTCGGACGCCGCGCGGCTCGAATGGAACCTGCTCGAGGAAGACGTCAGCCTGCCGACGGCGGTGCTGTACGCCGATCTCGTCGAGCACAACCTGAAGTGGATGCAGGCGTTCGTGGCCGAATACGGCGTGAAGCTGGCCCCGCACGGCAAGACCACCATGGCGCCGCAACTGTTCCGCCGCCAGATCGAAACCGGCGCCTGGGGCATCACGCTGGCCACCGCGCATCAGACGCGCGCCGCGTATCACGGCGGCATCGACCGCGTGCTGATGGCCAATCAACTGGTCGGCAAGCACAACATGGCGATCATCGCCGAGCTGCTGTCGGACCCCGATTTCGAATTCTTCTGCATCGTCGATTCGGCCGAGAACGTCGAGCAACTGGGCCGCTTCTTCGCCGCCGCCAACCGGCCGCTGCAGGTGCTGCTCGAACTCGGCGTGCCGGGCGGCCGCACCGGCGTGCGCGACGCCGCGCAGCGCACGGCCGTGCTCGACGCGATCGCGCGTCATGCCGACACCATCAAGCTGGCCGGCATCGAGGTGTATGAAGGGGTGCTCAAGGAAGAAGGCGAGGTGCGCGCGTTCCTGCAAGACGCGGTGGCGCTCGCACGCGGCTTCGCGGCGGAAGGCCGTTTCGCGCGCTCGCCGGCGGTGCTGTCGGGCGCGGGCTCGGCCTGGTACGACGTGGTGGCCGACGAATTCGCGCAGGCCCAGGCCGACGGCGTGATCGACGTGGTGCTGCGCCCGGGCTGCTACCTGACGCACGACGTCGGCATCTACCGCAAGGCGCAGAACGACATCCTCGCGCGCAACCCGGTCGCCAAGCGGATGGGCGAGGCGCTCAAGCCGGCGCTGCAACTGTGGGCCTACGTGCAGTCGATTCCCGAGCCGGATCGCGCGATCGTCGCGCTAGGCAAGCGCGACGCCGCGTTCGACGCGGGCTACCCGGAGCCGGCGCGCCACTACCGCCCCGGCACCGAAACCGCGCCGCGCACCGTGACGCCGGCCGACGGCTGGGAAGTGACGGGCATGATGGATCAGCACGCCTACCTGAAGATCGCGCCGGGCGCGGACGTGAAGGTGGGCGACATGATCGCGTTCGACATCTCGCATCCGTGCCTGACGTTCGACAAATGGCGGCAGATCCTCGTGGTCGACGGCGATTACCGCGTGACCGAAGTGATCGAAACGTACTTCTGAGCCCCGCCCGGCCGCCCCGGCGCCCGCACTCGCATCGAGCGCGCGCCAGGGTGGCGGCCCGTCACGACGCCGCCCCGGCGCGAGGCGTACACTGCCCGCTCGTCTTCAACTCGCGGAGCAGATGATGGCAGCCAAGCAGATCCTCTTCCTCACCGGCGATTTCGCCGAAGACTACGAAACCATGGTGCCGTTCCAGGCGCTGCAGGCCGTCGGCCACACCGTGCATGCGGTGTGCCCCGGCAAGCGCGCCGGCGACAAGATCAAGACGGCGATCCACGATTTCGAGGGCGACCAGACCTACACGGAAAAGCCCGGCCACCACTTCACGCTGAACGCGAGCTTCGACGAGGTCGATGCGGCGCGCTACGACGCCATCGCGATCGCGGGCGGCCGTGCGCCCGAATATCTGCGTCTCGATCCCAAGGTGATTGCGCTGGTGCGCGCGTTCGTCGAGGCGGGCAAGCCCGTGGCGGCGATCTGCCATGCGGCGCAACTGCTGGCGGCCGCCGACGTGATCCGCGGCAAGAAGATTTCGGCCTATCCGGCCTGCGCGCCCGAAGTGCGGATGGCGGGCGGTGAATACGCCGACATTCCGGTCGATGCGGCCGTGACCGACGCGCCGTTCGTCACCGCGCCGGCCTGGCCCGCGCATCCGGCCTGGCTCGCGCAATTCCTCAAGCTGCTGGGTACGCGCATCGAGCTGTGAAGCGGTGGGGTGGAATGCGGCGTGCTCTGCACCGTCGCACCTCGCCCAACTCAAGCCGCCGGATTCGCGCCGGGCGCGACGCCGGCCTCCGGCGCATCGGCCTGCCCTACCCCCGGCGCGGCGCCCACTTCGGCGATCCGCGCCTCCAGCATCGCCAGCGCGCCCGACAGCGCATTGAGCGCCTCGTCGGGCAGCGCCGACATCGTTTCGTCGAGAAACGCCACGCGGCGCGGCATGCATTCGTCGAACACGGCGCGCCCGTCCGCCGTCAGCGTGACGTTGGTCACGCGGTTGTCGCGCGGGTCCGGCGCACGCGCGATCCAGCCGAGCGCCTCCATCGATTTCAATTGCCGCGTCAGCGCACCCGGATCGGTGCGCACCAGCTCGACGAGCCGCTTCTGCGAGGCCATGCCGTTTTCGTTATGCAACGCGATCAGGATCCGCCAGCGCGGCATCGGCTGGCCGACGTGCGCCTCGAAGGCGGACAGGAACGCACGATAGGTGCGGCCGAATTGTTGAAGAATCGCGACGCGGTCTTGAGCTTCCATGTATCGAACGACGGTAACTGTGGATTCGGTGAATTCGGTTGATTCGTCGACCCCGCCGCTCATTCGGCGACGACGGTCGGCTCGATCTTGCTGCGCAGCCGGATCGGCGGCACGCGGCAACTCTGCCAGACGGACAGCACGGCCACCACCGCCGCGACCGCGATGCCGAGATGAATGGCGCCGACCAGCGAGGTGCGCGCGGTTTCGAGCAGCAGCGGGCCCGGGTGACCCTGCTGCACGAGTTCGGCCACCACGCGCGTTTGCGCGGCGCGATCGATCAGGATCTGCGGGTCGGACAGTTGCCCGAACCACTGCATCGCGCGATCGCTGCCGAGCGCATCGCGCACGCCGCCGGCGTACATCTGATTGACCAGCGTGCCGGTCAGCGCGGTGCCGATCATACCGCCAACCATGCGCAGCGATTGCAGCAGCGCGGTGGCGATGCCCAGATGCTCGCGCCCGGCCGTCTGCTGCGCGAACACGGTCAGGTTCGGCAGCACGAAGCCCAGGCCGATCCCGCCCGCCACCATGACCGCCAGCAGCAGCCCCTGCGGCGTGGTGTGCGACGACAGCGCCACGCCGGCGCAAGCCACCGCGAGCAGCGCGAAGCCGGCGGGCAGCATCGCGTTCGGGCTGGGAATGCGTGTGACGATACGGCCATTGAGAATGCTGCCGATCGTGATGAACACCACCAGCGGCGTGATCACCACGCCGGCCGCCTTCGGCGACATGCCGAAGCCGCCCTGGAACAGCAGCGGCGCGAAGAACAGCAGCGAGAACATCGAGAAGCCGGCCAGGATCGCCAGCGAGAACAGCATCGCGAGCGAGCGGTTCGCGAACATGTCGAGCGGCAGCAGCGCGTGCGGGCAGCGCTTCTCCCAGCGCCACAGCGCGAAGCCACCGGCCACCGCGATCAGCAGCAGCACGGCCGGCCAGCCGAAAAAGCCGCGCTTGGGCAGCCATTCGACGAACAGTTGCAGCGAACCGAGCACCACCGCGATCAGCAGCGCGCCGGGCCAGTCGAGCCGCATCTTGCCCTCGTGCTTGGCGTGACGCAGGTGCGGCAGGTAGCGGATCACGAAATACAGCGACAGCAGCCCGAACGGCAGGTTCACGTAGAACACCGAGCGCCAGCCCCAGAACTGCGTGAGGAAGCCGCCGAGCGACGGGCCGATCGCGTTGGCGATGCCGAACGCCGTGCTCATCAGCACCTGCCAGCGCAGCCGCACCATCGAATCGGGGAACAGGTCGGGCACGCAGGCGAACGCGGTGCCCACCAGCATGCCGCCGCCGATGCCCTGCAACACGCGTGCGAACACGAGGAAGGTCATGCTGCCGGCCATCCCGCACAGCATCGAGGCCGCCGTGAACACCACGATCGAGGCGATCACGAACGGCTTGCGGCCGTAGTAATCGCCGAGCCGGCCGAAGATCGGCACGGTGATCACCGAGGTCAGCAGGTAAGAGGTGGCGACCCAAGCGTACAGATCGAAGCCGCGCAACTCGGCGACGATGGTCGGCAAGGCGGTGCCCACCACGGTCTGGTCGAAGGCGACCAGCATCGTGACGAACGACACGCCCAGCATGGCTAGCAGGGATTCGCGGAAGGGCAGGACTTGCCCACTCGAATGGTGGGCTCGGGTATGGACGGCCATCTTTTGCTCACGCAACGTTTGATGAGTCAACAATTGCGAGATACTACCACGCATGCGGTAGGCTACGCAGACGCAGATGGCCCCGCGAATGCATCAGGCACCCCGCTGGAGGGATATGGAACCGATTTTTCACCCTGTCGATTCGACACTGTCGCCCGAGGATCTCGACACGCTGCGGCGCGCGAAACTGGCGCTCGAAAGCCCGTCGCTGACGATGAAGCTGACCAGCGTGGTGGGCGCGCCGATCGAGAAGATGATCGCGCGGCTGCCCGGCTTCGCCACCGACAAGATCAACGACGCGACCGAGCTGGCGCTGCGCAAGTGCCTGCATCTGGCGCTGCGCACGCTCGGCAGGTCGGGCGGCGTGGCAAGCATCGGCGAAACGTCCGACAAGCCCGACAAGCCCAGCAATTTCCTGCACAAGCTGGCCGTGGCCACCACCGGGGCGGCGGGCGGCGCGTTCGGGCTGTTCGCGCTGCCGGTGGAGCTGCCTGTCACCACCACGCTGATGTTCCGCTCGATCTGCGACATTGCGCGCAGCGAGGGCGAGGATCTGGCCTCGATCGACACGCAGTTGCAGTGTCTGGCCGTGCTCGGCATGGGCGGCGGCTTCGCGAACGCCGGTACGGCGGCCGGCAGGCAAGGCGGCGAGGTGGACCCGGACGCCGCGCGCGACGCCGATTTCGGCTATTTCGTGCTGCGCGGCGCGCTGGCGCAGGCGGTGTCGAAGGCTTCGTCGGAGATCGCCTCGAAGGGCTTCGCGACGCATGGCTCGGCCGCGCTGCTGCGGCTCGTGCAGGTGATCGCCTCGCGCTTCTCGGCGCAGGTCACCGAGCAGATCGCCGCCAAGTCGATCCCGGCGCTCGGTGCGGTGCTCGGCGCGACCGTCAACACGCTGTTCATGGATCACTTCCAGCAGGCGGCGCACGGCCACTTCGCGGTGCGCCGGCTCGAACGCAAGTACGGACTGCCGGCGGTGGAGGCCGCCTATCAGGCCATCGCGATCTGAACCTGCTGCGGGCGGCGCGACGTCACGCGGCGCACGAACGCGGCCGCGTCGTCGAGCGCGCGGCGTGACTCGGGCACATACGGCACGGCCATCTGCCAGACGTGCGGCATGCGCGGCCACACCTGCAGCTCGACCTCGACACCGGCCGCCTGCGCACGCTCGGCGAAGCGGCGCGAATCGTCGAGCAGCACCTCGGTGCTGCCAGCCTGGATCAGCAGCGGCGGCAGCCCGGCCGCGTCGGCGTAGAGCGGCGATACATAAGGATCGGTGGCGCTGGCGTCGCCCACGTACAGTCGGGCGGCACGGCCCAGCGCGGCGCCCGCGAACATCGGATCGGCGCCGTCGTTGGTCACCAGCGTCGCGCCAGTGGCCGCCAGGTCGGTCCACGGCGAGAACAGCACCGCGCCGGCCGGCAACGGCGCGCCGCGATCGCGCAACGCCACCAGCAGCGCCAGCGCGAGGCCGCCGCCGGCCGAGTCGCCGGCCACCACGATCGAGGCCGGATCGATGCCCGAGTCGAGCAGCGCCGTGTAAGCCGCCAGCGCATCGTCATGCGCGGCCGGGAACGGATGCTCGGGCGCGAGCCGGTAGTCGGACGAGAACGTGCGCGCGTTGGCCCGCGAGGCCAGCGCGAACACGAGCGGGCGGTGCGTGGTCGGCGTGCAGAAGTAATAGCCGCCGCCGTGGAAATACAGCAGCGTCGGTGATGAAGCCGAGGCCGAGGCCGCTGCGCCCACCGGTTCGAGCCATTCGCCGCGCAACGGGTCGCGCGGCGCACCGCCTTGCGCATAGCATTCGCGCAGCCGCCAACCGGCCGGCACGCGCGTGGGGAACGGCCGCCGACGCTCGGCCAGATCGCGCGCATGCGCCACGTCGATCACGGGCGACAGCGTCTTCGGCCGCACCTGCCGACGCAATATCCAGCACGCCAGTTCGGACTGCCAGCTCATCGGTTCTCCTTACTGTGTGGTGGGGGCTTGCTTGGGCAAGCTCGCGTGCCGGCGTTCAGCTCGCCGGCTCGATCTGCCCGCGGATCTCGCCCGTCGGATGCGCCTGGGTGTGGATGTTGAAGTACCACTTGCCGGCCATCAGCTCGGTCACCTGGCGGTCGTCGAGCATGGCCGAGCCCTTGATCGGGCTCGCGAGCGCCTCTTTCGCGATCGGCACCTGCACGCCGGCGTTCTGGCCGACCGGCGCGGGGCCGTGGAAATGCGCGGCGGTCGCCGGGCCGCTCAGGCCGCCGTAGGTCACGGTCCAGACCAGCGTGTGGGTGCTGGTGTCGAAGCTGGCATCGAGCGTGCCCGAGCCGCGCGTGGCGGTGGGCGGCACTTCGCTCGACGGCTGCAGGTTGGCGACGAGCTTCGCCGTCTCCGCATGAGCCGCCACGCTGGCCAGCGCGCCGAGCAGCATGCCGGTCGTCAGGAAACGCAGGATTTGCATGGGATCTCCAGGTCGTGGATGTCGCGTGCCGCACCGGCCCCGCTGCTGCGATGGTAGACGATCGCCGGGCCGCGCGGCGAACGCCCGATGCGTCGTGATGCCGAAGGCCGTTCGCGCATCGTACGCCACACGCCGATCGTTGCATGCGGGATGGCCTTGCGAGCCAAGCAACGGCGTTCCCGCTCGCCGATACCGCCTGCGGTGCCCCCATCTTGCGTCTACGCGTTACGCCCGTTTACGTTTGAAATCTTCGCGCGGTCCGCATCCCGAGACGCAAACGCAGACAGCGCCACGCCCGCCGCCCGCTCGCGCCGCCTCGGGCCCCGGTGCGTTTCTTACCGTCGTAACGCGCGGCGATCCTGCGCGGCGCGGCAGCGGGTTGCACGGCGAATCGACCGGACGACAATGACCGTCCTGCCGTTCCCCCCAGGAATTCCACTCGTGCCGGTCCGTTCGCCCTCGCCCGTTTTTTCCGTTGCAACCGCCTCGCGCCTGCCCCGCACCGCGCTCCTGTCCTCGCTGCTCGGCCTGGGCGCGCTCGTCGCCGTGCCGGCCAAGGCGCAGGAGTTCGCGCTGTTCGGCGGCGCGCTGTACGGCGCCGGCACACGCACGACGGCCTGGGCGCTCGACTATCGCGAAGGCCTCGGCCCATACGCGGCGGCCAGCTTCACCTGGAACAACGAAGGCCACCTGCCGAACCACCATCGCGACGGCCAGACCGTGCAGTTCTGGGGGCAATTGCCGCTCGACCGGCGGCGCATCGTGCTGTCGGCCGGCATCGGCCCGTATCGCTATTTCGATACCGAAGCCGCCTCGCAAGGACGCGGCTATTCGAACACGCACGGCTGGGGCGTGATGATGAGCGTGCGCGCGGCCTACTACACGTCGCACCGCTGGGTCACGCAACTGCAACTGAACCGCATCCATACGTTCAGCGGCCCCGACACCACGGCACTGCTGTTCGGCGTCGGCTATCAGCTCGACGCACCCGACACGCCCGGCCCGCGCGACGAGGCCGCCGGCCGGCCCGACCGCGTGACGCACAACGAAATCTCGGCGATGGTGGGCGAAACCATCCTCAACAGCCGCAGTTCGCCCACCTCGCTCGGCGCGAGCGCCGAATACCGGCGCGGCCTGATGACCTACCTCGACTGGACGGCCACCTACCTCTACGAAGGCTCGAAGCGCGCCACGCGTCGCAACGGCGTGGCGACCGAACTGTGGGCCACGCGCGCGTTCCTGAACGACAAGCTCACGCTGGCGGCCGGCGCGGGCATGTACGTGGCCGTCGATCAGCGCGACATTCGCGGCGTCAGCACCGGCGACGGCCGGCTGTCGGGCATCGTGTCGATCTCGGCCAGCTACCGGCTCAATGACCGCTGGACCACGCGCGTGACCTGGAACCGCGTCGTGACCCGCTACGATCGCGACACCGACGTGATCCAGGCCGGCATCGGCTACCGCTTCTGAGGCCGCCCCCCTGACAATCGGCCAGATTGCCGGACGCCGCGTCGCGTGAGACGATCCCCACCCATGACACCGACCTTCCTCCAGCATGCGGACGCGCTCGCGCGTGATTCGTACTACGAAGCCACCGCCACGCGCCCGGCCGCCGACGATCCTGTGCTCGACAGCGCGCTCGACGCCGACGTGTGCGTGATCGGCGCGGGTTTCTCGGGCCTGTCGGTCGCGCTCGATTGCCGCGCGGCGGGCCTGAGCGTCGTGGTGCTCGACGCCTACCGCCCGGGCTGGGGCGCCTCCGGCCGCAACGGCGGGCAGGTGATCGGCGGCTTCGCGAACGACCACGAAATCGCACGCCAGCTCGGCGACGACGGCGCACGCGCGGCATGGCGGCTCTCGTTCGACGGCGTTGAGTTGATCGCCGAGCGGATCGCCCGCTACGGCATCGCGTGCGACTTCACGCGCGGCTACCTGACGCTCGCCACCAAGCCGCGCCGCGTGCCCGAGTTGCGCGCCTGGATGGACGCCGCGACGCAGCGCTGGGGCCACCCCGCCCTCACCTGGCTCGACACCGACGCGATCCGCGCACGCGTCGCCTCGCGCCTCTATCTGGCCGGCGTGCACGACCCGCTGTCGGGCCACCTGCATCCACTCAAGTATTGCCTGGGCCTCGCCGACGCCGCGCGTCGCGAGGGCGCGCAACTGTTCGCGCATTCGGCCGTCACCGGCGTCGTGCGCGGCGACCGGCCGGTGGTGCGCACCCGCTCGGGCGAGGTGCGCTGCCGCTTCGTGGTGTCATGCGTCAACGCCGGCCCGGGCGGCTTCCTGCCCGAGCCGATCGAGGCCCGCATCGGCCCGGTGCCGTCGTACCTCATCGCCACCGAGCCGCTCGGCGCGGCACGTGCGGATGCCCTGATGCCGGGCCGCGAGGCCGCCTGCGACAACAACGTGTTCCTCGACTACTACCGGCTGTCGGCCGATCACCGGATGGTGTTCGGCGGCCGCGCCACCTCCGCCGGCGCGGCGCCCGAGCAGCTCTCGGCGTCGATCCGCGCGCGCATGATCGAGGTGTTCCCGCAACTGGCCGACGCGCGCATCGATTACCGCTGGGGCGGCTTCGTCGACGTCACGCGCAACCGCGCGCCCGACATCGGCGCGCTCGATCCGAACTACTTCTATCTGCAGGGCTTCAGCGGCCACGGCGTGGCGCTGACGGGCATCGCGGGCCGCGCCGTGGCGCGTGCGATCACCGGCGAACGCACGATGTTCGACCTGTTCGCGCGGCTGCGGCACCGGCGCTTTCCGGGCGGCCCGGCGTGGCGGCAGCCGGCGCTCGAACTCGGCATGCGCTGGCATTCGGTGCTGGAACGCTTCTGAAACGACAACGGCCCGCAGCCGAAACGCTGCGGGCCGTTTTTCATGCCGCGGCGCTCAGTGCGCGCCGCCGCCATCCGCCGCCGGTGCGCCCTTGGCCTGGCGTACCGGCTTGGTGATCCAGATCAGCGGAATGATCAGGATGAAGATCACCGACGAGATGAAGAACACGTCGTTGAGCCCCATCACCAGGGCCTGCCCGTCCACCGACAGATTGAACAGCGCATGCGCCGTGTCGCTGCCCACATGCAGCGACGACTGCATCGAATCGATCGACTGGTTGTAGATCGGATTGGTCGCGTTGGCCTGCTCGGTCAGCCGCTCGTGATGCAGCACCGTGCGGTTGTTCCAGAGGTTGCCGATCAGCGAGGTGCCCACCGCGCCACAGAACATCCGCGCGAAATTCGACAGGCCGGCCGCCGCCGGGATCTTCTCGGGCGGCAGCCCCGACAGGATGATCGACGTGAGCGGCACGAAGAACAACGCCATCGGAATGCCCTGCAGCAGCGTGGGCAGCACGAGGTCCCAATTCGACACGTCGGTGTAGAAGCGCGTGCGCATGAAGAACACGCCCGCGAACAGCACGAAGGCCATCGTCGCGATCACGCGCGCGTCGCTCTTGGGCAGGATGCGCCCGATGAACGGCGTCAGCACGATCGCAAACACGCCGAGCGGCGCGGTGGTCAGCCCCGAATCCACGGCGCGATAGCCGAGCGATTCCTGCATCCACTGCGGCAGCACCACCAGCGTGCCGAAGAACATCGCATAGGCCACCGACAGCGCCACGGTGCCACCCGCGAAATTGCGCTGCTTGAACAGCCGCAGATCCACCACCGGGTTCTTCGCGGTCAGCTCCCAGATCACGAAGAACGCGAAGCCGATCGCCGCGACCACCCCGAGCCCGACGATGAACGGCGAGCCGAACCAGTCGAGATCCTTGCCCTTGTCGAGCATCACCTGCAGCGAGCCGACCCAGACGATCAGCGCGATCAGCCCGACCGTGTCGATCGGCAGCTTGCGCGTGACCGATTCGCGATCGCGGAAGATCGACCAGGTGACCGCCGCCGCGAAGATGCCGACCGGGATGTTGATGTAGAAGATCCACGACCAGTTGTAGTCGTAGGTGATCCAGCCGCCGAGCGACGGCCCGGCGATCGGCCCGACCAGCGTGGTCATGCCCCACAGCGCGAGCGCCGTGGACGATTTCTGCTTGGGCCACGCGCCGAGCAGCAGCGCCTGCGAGAGCGGCGCGAGCGGCCCCGCCACGGCGCCCTGCAAGATTCGCGCGCCGAGCAGGAACGGCAGGTTCGGAGCCAGCCCGCACAGCCACGAGGACAGCACGAACAACAGGATCGCGGTGACGAACAGGCGTACCTGGCCGAAGCGCTGCACGAGCCAGCCGGTCAGGGGAATCGACACGGCGTTGGCCGCCGCGAAGATCGTGATCACCCACGTGCCTTCATCGACGGACACGCCGAGATCACCGGAAATGGTCGGGATCGCGACGTTCGCGATCGACGAGTCGAGCACGTTCATGAACATCGCGAGCGACACGGCCACGGTGCCGAGCGCGAGCTTGCCGCCTGTCAGCGGACCGGGAGAGG
>NZ_BAAILN010000138.1:26696-45156 GCF_054589155.1 Burkholderia sp. 3C | reverse complement strand
GGGCCGCCGGCCGCGTTCTCCGCGATGATACGGGCGATTTCGGCATCGGCCTCGTCGCCGTACTTCGCGAACACGTCGGTCTGGTAGACGGTGTTCTGCACGCCGCCCAACTGGCCGCCGCTCTCGTCCTGGATATTCACGTCGACCTGCATCGACAGGCCGATGCGCAGCGGATGCTGTTCGAGCTCCTTGGGATCGAGCGCGACACGCACCGGCAGGCGCTGCACGACCTTGATCCAGTTGCCGGTGGCGTTCTGCGCGGGCAGCAGCGAGAACGCCGAGCCGGTGCCGGCCGAGAAGCCCACTACCTTGCCGTGATACTTGACCGACGAGCCGTACACGTCGGCCGTCACCTCGACCGGCTGGCCGATGCGCATGTGCGTCAGTTGCACTTCCTTGAAGTTCGCGTCCACCCAGATCTGGCCGAGCGGCACCACCGACATCAGCGGCGTGCCGGGCGAGACGCGCTGGCCGACCTGCACCGAGCGCTTCGCCACGTAGCCCGTGACCGGCGCCGGCAGCGTGTTGCGGGCGTTCGCCAGATAGGCGTCGCGCACCCGTGCGGCGGCGGCCAGCACGTCCGGATGGTTGCTGACGGTAGTGTTGGCGGTCAGCGCCACGTTCGCCGCGAGCTGCTGCTTGGTGGCGTCGAGCGAGGCCTGCGCGGCCTTCACGGCGTCGCGGGCGTGCGAGATTTCTTCCTGCGAGACGGCGCCCGTCTGCGCGACCGCGACGCGGCGGCGCAGGTCGTCCTGCGCCTTCGACAGATCGGATTCGCGCTGCGTGACCTGGGCGCGGAACTGGTCGTCGTCGGCATACATGCCGCGCACGCGGCGCACGGTCTGCGCGAGGTTCGCCTCGGCCGATTGCAGCGAGATCGCCGCGTCGGCCGGATCGAGCTTGACGAGCGGCTCGCCTTCGCGGATCGATTGCGTGTCGTCCGCGTTGACCGCGATCACGGTGCCCGTGACCTGCGGCGTGATCTGCACGATGTTGCCGTTCACGTAGGCGTCGTCGGTGTCTTCATGGAAGCGTGCGACCAGGAAGTAGTAAAGGCCGTAGGCGACCGCGGCGATCACGACCACGACGGCGAGCAGCGCCATCATCCGCTTGCGCTTGCCGTTCTGCGCGGCGGGCGCCGCGGCTTGTTGCTGGGGTTCGCTCATCGCGAGGTTCTCCGTCTGCGCCCGTCACGCCGCGCTGCGGCGCGACGGGCTCTGCTTGTCGATTCGAATTGGTACTGGAACTGCGGGAAACTCAGCCGGCGGCCGGGGCCGATGCTGCCGTGACCGGCTCGGCGGCCGGGGCCGGAGCCGACACGGGGGCCGGTGCCGACGCCGCATCCGGCGCGGCGAGCGGCGAACCGCTCGCGTCGAAGCCGCCGCCCAGCGCGCTGATCAGGCCGATCTGCATGTCGCGGCGGCGCATCACGAGGTTCGTGACGGTCTGCTCGGCGCTCAGGCGGTTGACGTCGGCACTGAGCACCAGCAACTGCGGCGCGAGGCCGGCCTTGTAGCGCACCACGGCGAGATCGTAGGCGCGCGCCGAGGCGTCCAGCGCACGCTGCGCATCGCCCATCTGCCGGTCGATCGAGCGGATCGTCGCCACTTGCGTGGCCACGTCGTTGAGCGCGCCGATCAGCGTCTGGTTGTAGTTCGCGACGCTCAGATCGAAATCGGCGTAGCGCCCTTTCAACTGCGCGCGCAATGCGCCGGCATCGAAGATCGGCAGGTGCACGGCCGGCCCGAACTGCGCCTGGCGGCTCGCGAATTTCAAGAACTGGCCCCAGCCGAACGCATCGAAACCGAAGCCCGCCGCGAGGTTCACGTCGGGGAAGAATTCGGCCTTCGCCTCCTTCACGTCGTGCATCGCCGCTTCCACCTGCCAGCGCGCGGCCACCAGGTCGGGCCGGCGCGCCACCAGATCGGCCGGAATGTTGCCGGGCAGATCGACCGCCCCGCCCGGCTTCAGCACCGGCACGGCGATCTTCAGGCCGCGGTCCGGGCCCTTGCCGAGCAGCGCCGCCAATTGATAGCGGGTGACGGTGATCTGGCCGTCGAGATCGGACAGCGAGGATTGGCTGGTCGCCACGTTGCCGCGCGCGGTCTGCCGCTCGACGCTGGTGTCGAGGCCCGCGCCCACGCGCCCTTCGGTGATCTTGCCGACCGTCTGGCGGTTGTCGATCTCACGCTGGGCGATGTCGCGCAGTGCATAGAGCTGCGCAAGCTGGTTGTAGCTGCGCGCGACCGACACGGCGAGCGTCACGCGCGCCTGCTGGAATTCGGCCTGCGCCGCCCGCTGCTGCGACACCGCCGAGCGCAGCCGCTGACGGTTCTTGCCCCACAGGTCCAGCTCCCACGTCGCGCTCGCCAGCACGTTGTTCTCGCTGTACCAGCTGCCGCCATAGGGCGGCGGGTACAGGCCGTTGCCCGAATACAGCTCGCGCGTCCAGGAATAGCTGCCCTCGACCTTCGGCATCAGCGCCGCGCGCGACGTCTCGATATACGACGACGCCTTGGCCAGCCGCGCCTGCGCCTGCGCGATGGTCGGGTTGCCGTCGAGCGCCTCGGCGATCAGTTGCGGCAGTTGCGGATCGCCGAACTGCTGCGCCCAATCGAGCGTCGGCCATTGGCCGCCCTCGGCGGGCAGGCTCTGGGTCGCTTCGAGTTGCGAGGCCGGCTCGATCTGCTTGTCGCTGTGGATGCCGATGTAGTTGGCGCAACCGGCCAGGGCGAACGCGGCAACGGCCGACAGCGCCGCCGCGCGGATCGCGCGCAGCGGCATCGGCTTGGCCCGCGCGCTCATCGTGCGGCTCCGCGGCGCAACGTCGTGCCTGTAACGAGTTTCATAAGAACAGCTCCCCTGGATTGATGGACTAGACAACTAATAGAACGCACGACGAGGACCCAATACGCACCGTGCGCAAGCTCAAGCGCCGTTTTCGAGGATGCGGTGCAGCATCCGCTTCAACGAGCCGACTTCCTCGGGCACCAGGCCCACGAGCGCTTCGTCGATCACGCCGGCATAGAGCGCCGGCATCGCCTCGGCGAGCGCGCGGCCCGTTTCGGTCGGCACCAGCCGCACGATGCGTCGATCGTCGCGATCGCGCTCCCGGGTCAGCAGCCCGCGCACTTCGACGCGGTCGAGCACGCGCGTGATCGCGCTGGCGTCCACGCAGCAGTCGCGGGCGAGATCGGCGGCCGTCTCGCAACGGCCGGCGGCCAGCAGGTACAGCATCTTGCCCTGCACGCCCGTCACGCCGAGTTCGGCCTGCGCGCGCTGGTTGATTCGCAGCGCGAGGCGCGCGTGGGTTTGCGTGAGCAGGTAGCCGAGGCTCGCGCCGAATTCGTCGGCCGGCACGGTCAGTGCCTGCGGCGGCAATTGCAACGGTTTCATGCAGGCGCTCCCCCGGGCACGCATTCGCGTGCTGCGGCAAACAGTTCGACATCGAGCGCCTGCGCGCGCCGCAAGCCGAACCGGCTCTCGAACGCGGCCTGCGCGGCACGCCAATGACGCATCGCGTCGCCCAGCTTGCGCTGCCCTTCGAGCGTCAGCGCAAACCGCTGCCGGCGCGCGCCCTCGCTCGGCGCCTGAACGATCAACGCCGCGCCCAGCAACGGTTTCAGCGTGCGAACCAGCGTCGTGCGGTCGGTTGCCGTGGCGCGCGCCAGCTCCGCCATCGTGGTGCTCACCGAATCGCCGAGCGAGCGGAGGATGCAGAACTGCGAAAGCGTGACGCCGGCTTGCGACAGATACAGCTCGTAAAACCGCGAGACATGTCGCGCGGCCTGACGCATCGCAAAACAATGGTCTGTTTCGGA
Organism: Burkholderia sp. 3C; assembly: GCF_054589155.1. Classification (NCBI taxonomy): domain Bacteria; kingdom Pseudomonadati; phylum Pseudomonadota; class Betaproteobacteria; order Burkholderiales; family Burkholderiaceae; genus Burkholderia; species Burkholderia sp. 3C. The sequence continues at coordinate 41,335 of NZ_BAAILN010000138.1, read as the reverse complement.
AGATTCTCTGTGCATGCGCACAGACTAGAGATGAGGGGCCGGGTCAGCAATGCCATGGAAAGCAATCAATTATCACTGTCGCGACAAGAATCGACCCGGCAAGCATTTAACACATTCACGACGTTCGCGGCCCCGAGGCACGCCATTTGATCCGGATGAATTTGGGCGAAACGCCCGCCTGGAAAGGCTCAGCGCGGGACGGGCGGCGACGCGGTTTCGAAGAACGCGACCGTATGCTCGATGAAGCTGCGAACTTTGGCCGGCATCAATGTACGGGAACTGTAAGCAAGCCGGATCTCCGCGCCCATGTCGACCAGCGAATATTCCGGCAGCACCGGCACCAGCCGGCCCGCTTCGCGGTCGGCCGCCACCACCGAACTGGGCAGCATGCCGATCCCGAAACCTTGCAGCACCATGCCGAGATTGAACGGCGCGTTGTTCGACTCGATCTCGTAGCGGAACGGCACCGTCAGCGTCTCGCCGTCCACGCCGAAGCGCAGCTCGGGCTTGCGTATCGAGGTGGAGAACGCCACCACCAGGTGGTCGGCGATCTGCGACGGGTGGGTGGGCGCCGAATGGCGCGCCAGGTATTCGGGCGAGGCCACCAGTTCGAACGGGATCAGCTCCATCAGGCGCGTGACGACGGTGTCCGAGGTCAGCATGAACGGCAGCAGCAGGCCGATGTCGTAGCCTTCCGCGACCAGATCGACCGGCCGTTCGGCCAGCGTCACGTCGATGTTCACCTTCGGATACTTGAGCTTGTAGCTGGCGATCAGCGGCTGCAGCCGGTGCATGGTGGCCGTCGCGTGCGAGATCACGCGCAGCACGCCGGTGGGCTCGCGTGCCTGCGTGGACGCGCCCTCTTCCAGCGCATCGAGATCGGCGATCACGCGCACACAACCTTCGTAGAACTGCTCGGCCGCTTCGGTCAGCGAGATCTGCCGCGTGGTGCGATTGAACAGGCGAACGCCGAGCCGCTTCTCGAGCGCGGCGATCGCACGCGACACGACCGGGGTGGACAGGCCGAGCATGTCGGCGGCACGGGTAAAGCCGCGCGCCTCGACGACCGAACAGAAGATACGCAGGCTATCGATATATTCCATGACGACGTTTCCGGGTAGCGTGCGCGATTCGACACGGCTCGCGCAGGATCGCCACGCGGTCGTGTCGCTGCGTCCAGGGCGGACGGCAGAGCGGCATTTTATCGTTTCCCGACCGGAGCCGCCGGGCCTCGAATCGGGAGGGCAGCATGCCCTGCCCGTGACGACGGATCAGAATCGAAAATATTGTGATGGAGAACGAAACAACATCGGCGTGACGCCGCACGTCCGTACGGCACCACGGGCTTGTTTCGGAGACCGATGCAATCACGCCGGTCTTCCGGCGCGCCCAAACGATGCGGCAAACCGGCCCGGCGCTCGGATGCCCATTCGGTTTGGCCTCAGGCAGCGGCCTGCCTGACGCGTGTTTCCGGCATGCGCAAATAGACGATCAACGAGATCGCCGCGCAGGCCGTCACGTACCAGTAGAAGTACTGTTCGTGGCCGCTCGCCTTGAAGCGCAGCGCGACGAATTCCGTCGTGCCGCCGAGGATCGCCGTGGTCAGCGCGTACGGCAGGCCCACCGCGAGCGCACGAATCCGCACCGGGAACAGCTCGGTTTTCGCCAGCATGTGCACGGACGTGAAGCCGCTCAACATCACGAGCCCCGCGAACGACAGCAGGAACGCGATCAGCGCGCTGTGCGTGTGACTCAGCGCCGTAAACAGCGGCACCGAGAACAGCGTCGTCGACAGGCCGAAGCAGATCAGCACGGCGCGCCGCCCGAACACGTCGGATGCAAGCCCGAACAGCGGCTGCAACGGCATGTAGAGCAGCAGCGCGGCGGTCGACACCAGCGTGGAGGTTTCCTTCGTCAGGCCCACCGTGTTCACGAGGTATTTCTGCATGTACACGGTGAACGTGTAGAAGCCCACCGTGCCGCCGATCGTGATGCCGATCGCCAGCAGGATCTGCGGCCAATGATCGAGCAACTGCCGCGCCACCGACGGGCCGCCCTCGCGCGCGGCGCGACGGAACGCATCCGATTCGGTCACGTTGCGACGCATGTACAGCGCGAACAAGGCGAGCGCGCCGCCGATCAGGAACGGCACGCGCCAGCCCCAGCGTTCGATCTGCGCGCCGCTCATCAGCAGGTTCTGCATGACGAGCATCAGCGCGAGCGCCACCAGTTGCCCCGCCACCACGCTGACCTGCAGGAAGCCCAGATAGAAGCCGCGCCGGTTCGGCGGCGCGATTTCGCTCAGGTACGTGGCGCTGGTGCCGTATTCGCCGCCCATGCTGAGGCCTTGCAACAGCCGCGCCGCGATCAGCACGATCGGCGCGAGCACGCCGATCGTCGCGTAATCGGGCGTCACGGCGATCATCAGCGAACCCACGCACATCGCCGTCACCGACCAGGTCAGCGCCTTCTTGCGCCCATGCCGGTCGGCATACAGCCCGACCAGCCAGCTTCCCAGCGGCCGCGCCACGTAGCCCACCGCCGCGATCGCCGCGGTATTCATCAGTTGTACTGTCGGCTTGTCGCTCGGGAAGAACGCCTTCGCGAAATAGATCGAAAAGATGCTGTACGCGAGAAAGTCGTACCACTCGATCAGGTTGCCGGCCAGGCCGCCGACGATCGAGCGGATCGTCGGGGCCGGCGCCGATGCGGCCGCTGTCGCGTGCGCCGCCGTACCGGGCGCAGCGCCGATCTCAAGATCCCGCGGGTTCGTCATGTTGTCTCCTCTTATATGTGCTCCGGATCGTCGAGTTCAGCCCTTCGGGGCGTACTCGCGATCGAGCTGGTCGTAGAACGGCTTGTTGACAAGGCGCTGGCGCTCGGCGAACGGCGCGACGATCGACGGGTCCTCGTCGAGCCGGCCGTTGGCGCTCAACTGGCCGAGCGCGCGCTGCATGCCGACCAGCGCGCCTTGCAGCGCCGCGTTCGCGTACAGCACGAGCGCGTAGCCGAGGCCGGCCAGCGTGTCGCGCGACTGCACCGGCGTCTTGCCGCCGATCACGATGTTGATGAGCTGCGGGGCGTCGATCAGCTTCGGCAGGCGCTCGATGTCCTCCAGCCGCTCGGTCGCCTCGATGAACAGGATGTCCGCGCCGGCCTCGATCAGCGCGTGGCCGCGCTCGATGGCGTCCTCGATGCCGTGCACGGCCGCCGCGTCGGTGCGCGCCATGATCAGCAGGTTGGCGTCGTCGCGCGCATCCACCGCCGCGCGGATCTTGCCGACCATCTCGCTGCGGCCGATCACTTCCTTGTTGTTGAAATGGCCGCACTTCTTCGGCATCACCTGATCCTCGAACTGGATCGCGTCCGCGCCGCTGCGCTCCAGCGTGCGAACCGTGTGACGCACGTTCAGCGCGTTGCCGAAGCCCGTGTCGGCATCGACGATCAGCGGCAGGTCGACCGCATCGCGCACCCGCGCCGTGTGCTCGGCGATGTCGCTCAGGCCGATGAAGCCGAGATCCGGCAGGCCGAACGACATGTTGGTGACGCCGGCGCCCGTCAGATACAGCGCCTCGAAACCGGCATCCTCGATGACGCGCGCGCTCATCGCGTTGAAGGCGCCCGGCACGAGCAGGCCGCGGCGTTCGTTGACCTTGGTGCGGAACGCGGCGCGTCGCACGTTTGCGGAGGAAGACATGGCAAGTTCCTGATGATGAAGGTGGGTTGGTCCGGCCCTGTGATTGCGAAAAACGTGCCAATGGCACGTTTCGCCGTGGAGCACGGCGGAAAGCGACCTGGCGGGGCCTGACGGCAGCGAATGGCGGCCGGATTTCGCTCGATGCGTTTCATGGCAAAATCCGCGAAACGTTTTCGAGCGCATCGAAACGTTTCACGAACGTTCCACCTTCATTTCGCCGCCACGCCCATGTCCTCGCCCAATTTGCCCGCGCGCCAGGGCCGACCGGCCATCGCGCTCGTCAGCATCAGCCGCCTGCAGCATCTGTTCGCGACCGTCGCGCCGCGCTACGACGATCAGGCGCGCCTGATCTATATCCGCGAGGGCTATGGCAACGCCGTCGCGGCCTTGCAGCCGGCCATCGAGGCCGGCACGGTGGATGTCGTGCTGGCCGCCGGCTCGAACGGCGCGTATCTGCGCGACAACCTGAACGTGCCGGTGGTGGTCGTGCGCGTGAACGGCTTCGACGTGCTCGCGGCCATCACGCACGCCAACGCCACCTGGCCCGGCGAGGCGATCGGGCTGGTCCTGCACGAGAGCGTGTCGCATGAACTGGCCGATCTCGGCGCATGGCTCAAGCTGCGCCTGACGCAGCGCGCCTACCGCACCGTCGACGAGGTGCGCACCGCCGTCGAAACGCTGGCCGCGTCGGGCTGCCGCGTGATCATCGGGCCGGGCATGGCCTGCGATCTGGCGCAGGCGGCCGGCCTCGAAAGCGTGTTCCTGTACTCGCTCGGCGCGGTGGGCGAGGCGTTCGAGCGCTCGGTCGAACTGGCGCGCGTGAGCCGTCAGAAGGAATCGAAGCGGGTACGCCTGAACACCATCGTTTCGCACCTGCGCGACGGCGTGGCCGCGTTCGACGATGCCGGGCAGCTCGAAGCCGTGAACCCGGCGATGCTCCACCTGCTGAACCTCGATCGCGGCAGCGACGTGGCCGCCCAGCTCGAACGCGCGGTCGGCCCGCTGCTGCGCGAAGTGGCCGGCAGCGACGCGCCCGTCGACGAGCGAATCCAGCAGATCGGCGGGCGTTCGCTGATCGTCGGCGGCGTGCCGATCGTCGAGCAGGGCGTGCGCTCGGGCACGGTCGTGACGGTGCAGGACGCGCTCGTCGCGCAGCGCATCGACCGCTCGCTGCGCACGACCCAGCGCCCGCGCCATCTGGTCGCCCGCTACGAGCTGGGCGACCTGGTGGGCGAATCGGCCGCCATGACGCGCGTGCGCCGGCTCGCGACGATCAGCGCCCGGCACGACGCCACGGTTCTGTTGACCGGGGAAAGCGGCACCGGCAAGGAGCTGGTCGCGCAGGGCATCCACAACGCAAGCCCGCGGCGCGGCAATCCGTTCGTCGCGTTCAACTGCGCCGCGCTGCCCGACGGGCTGATCGAGAGCGAGCTGTTCGGCCACGAGGAAGGCGCGTTCACGGGCGCGCGACGCGGCGGCAAGCCGGGCCTGATCGAGACGGCTCACACCGGCACGCTGTTCCTCGACGAGATCGGCGAGATGCCGGCCGCGCTGCAAAGCCGGCTGCTGCGCGTGTTGCAGGAGCGCGAAGTGATGAAGCTCGGCGCGAGCCGCGCGACGCCGGTGGATATCCGCGTGATCGCCGCGACGCACCGCGATTTGCGCGCGATGGTGGCGGAGGGGAGCTTTCGGGCCGATCTGTATTTCCGGCTCAACCTGCTGAATATCGCGCTGCCGGCGCTGCGCGAGCGGCGGGAGGATATCGCGGCGCTCGCGCGGCACCTGTTGCGGGCGACGGCGGCGCGTTACGCGTTGGCGCCGGGCTCGGTCGAGCGCGTGCTCGCGTGGTTCGCGCCGTATTTCGCGCGTTACGCGTGGCCGGGGAACGTGCGGGAGCTGGAGAACCTGCTGGCGCGGGCGGCGCTGTTTGCTGCGGAGGATGAGGGGGATGCGTCGGTGTCGGCGTTGTTGGCCGAGATTTTTCCGGAGTTCGGGGCGGAGGATGGGCCGTTATCGCCGGAGCATGACGATGACGCGACGCGCGAAGGGGTTCAGGCTCGGCAAGCGCCGGTCACGCGCGAGGACATCGAGCAGGCGCTCGCGGCGCATGGCGGCAATCGCGCCGCGGCGAGCCGGGCGCTCGGGATCGGACGCACGACGCTGTGGCGGATCTTGAAGGCACCGTCGTCGGCTTGAGGAAAGTGCGGCGGCGTCACGGCAGGCAATAAAAAAGGCCTCGATGCGCAATCGAGGCCTTTCTACAACAGATGGAGAGTTGCCGATCAGAACGGGATATCGTCGTCCATCTCGTCGAAACCGCCGCCCGACGGCGGCTGGCTCTGACGGCTCGAACCGCCACCGCCACCACCGCCGCTGCTGCGCGCACCGCCGCCGCCACCGGATGCACGGCCACCGCCACCGCCGCGCTCCATGTCGCCGCCGCGGCTGCCGCCACCACTGCCACCGCCATAACCACCGCCACCACCGCCGCCGTAGCCATCGTCACCACCGCCGCCGCCGCCCGCGCCGCCACGGCCGCCGAGCATTTGCATCTGGTCCGCGACGATTTCGGTGGAGTAGCGATCCTGGCCGTCCTGGCCTTGCCACTTGCGGGTACGCAGGCGCCCTTCGATGTACACCGCCGAGCCCTTCTTCAGGTACTCGTTGACGATCTCGGCCAGACGGCCGAAGAACGCCACGCGATGCCACTCGGTCACTTCCTTGAATTCGTTGCTTGCCTTGTCCTTGTAGCGATCGGTGGTGGCAAGACGAATGTTCGCCACGGCATCGCCGCTCGGCAGGTAACGCACTTCGGGGTCGGCGCCGAGGTTGCCGACGAGAATGACCTTGTTGACGGATGCCATGTATTTCTCCAAAAGATTCGAAACCGGCCGGCGCGAAACCCACGCGGCGGCCGGCGAAACAGCCGACGCGCGACGCCCGTCAGGCCTTGCGCGGCGGCTGTTTCATGCTGGCGGCGATTATAAGCCACACCGCAACCAGGGCAGAGCACGTATAAAACACCTCGTTCGCCCCGCCCGTCTTCAGCAGCCAGCCGCCCACCACGCCACCCAGCGCCAGGCCGATCGATTGCGTGGTGTTGTAGACGCCGGTGGCCGCGCCCTTGCGCGAACCCGGTGCGAGCTTGGAAACGAGCGAAGGCTGCGAGGCCTCGAGAATGTTGAAGCCGAGGAAGTACACGAACAGCACCGCCGCGACGATCACTATCGTATGCGGGGTGGAGCCGAGCAACAACTGGCCGATCAGGATAGACGCGATGCCGCCGAGCAGCACCGGCTTCATCTTGCCGCGCTTCTCGGCCACGATGATGGCCGGCACCATCGCCACGAAGGCCAGCCCCATCACCGGCAGGTACACCTGCCAGTGCGAAGCCACCGGCAGCCCGGCGTCGACCAGCAGGCGCGGCACGACGAGGAACAGCGCGGTTTGCGTGGCATGCAGCACCAGCACGCCGAAATTCAGGCGCAGCAGTTCGGTATTGCGCAGCACCTCGGCGAACGGCGCCTTCACGTGCACCGGCGGCTTGGGCGCGTCGGGCACCACCCAGAACACCACGCCGATCGCCAGCAGCGAGAGCACGCCGACGATCGTGAACAGCCCGTTCATGCCGACCCAATGGAACACGATCGGCGCGCCCACGATCGCCACCGCGAACGACACGCCGATCGAGCCGCCGACCATCGCCATCGCCTTGGTGCGGTTGCGCTCCGAGGTCAGATCGGCGATGAACGCCAGCACCGCCGACGATACCGCCCCCATTCCCTGCACGACCCGGCCGACGATGATCCACGTGATGTCGTGGGCGAACGCGGCGATGAATGCGCCGAGCGCGAACACCAGCAGGCCGAACGCGATCACCGGCTTGCGGCCGAAACGGTCGGATGCCCAGCCGTAAAGGATGTAGAACATCGATTGCGTGACGCCGTAGGCGCCGAGCGCGAGGCCGACGAGCAGCACGTTGTCGCCGCCGGGGATGGTTTTCGCGTAGACGGAAAACACCGGCATGATCATGAACAGGCCCAGCATGCGCAGCGCGAAGATCGCGGCAAGCGAGGCGGTCGCGCGCATTTCGGGCGCGCTCATGCGAGCGGAGGAAGCGGACGGATTGGACATCGGGGGAAGCGGGTCGATTTGAGCGGGCATCCGCCCGATAGGCGGGCGGCGGGGATAAGGCCGGCTCCGAGTCGCGCCGCCAGGTTGCCTCGCCTGCGCCGCAAGCTGCGCAGCGCGTGCCCCGAAACACCTGCGCGGCAGGCGAAACAAGAGCCGGGAGCCCGAAACGACGGTCTCGAAAAGCCGTTATAGTAGCAGGTTTGGTTTCCTCCTCTTTCGCCAGGTTCATGGAACAGATCCGTATCCGTGGGGCACGCACCCACAACCTGAAGAACGTCAATCTCGACCTGCCCCGCCACAAGCTGGTGGTCATCACGGGGCTGTCGGGATCGGGCAAATCGTCGTTGGCGTTCGACACCCTTTATGCGGAAGGGCAGCGGCGCTACGTCGAAAGCCTGTCCGCCTACGCGCGGCAGTTTCTTCAGTTGATGGAGAAGCCCGACGTCGACCTGATCGAAGGTTTGTCCCCGGCGATTTCGATCGAGCAGAAGGCGACGTCGCACAACCCGCGTTCGACCGTCGGCACCGTCACGGAAATCCACGACTACCTGCGACTTTTGTACGCACGCGTCGGTACGCCCTACTGCCCCGACCACGAGATCCCGTTGCAGGCGCAAAGCGTCTCGCAGATGGTCGACGCGGCGCTGGCGTTGCCGGAAGACACCAAGCTGATGATCCTCGCTCCGGTGGTCGCCAACCGCAAGGGCGAGCACGCCGAGCTGTTCGAGGAGATGCAGGCCCACGGTTTCGTGCGGTTCCGGGTGCGCTCGGGCGGCGGCACGGCCAACGAGGGCGTGGCGAAGATCTACGAGGTCGAATCGCTGCCGAAGCTCAAGAAGAACGACAAGCACACCATCGACGTGGTGGTCGACCGCCTGAAGGTGCGCCCGGACATGAAGCAGCGTCTGGCCGAATCGTTCGAAACGGCGCTGCGCCTGGCCGACGGCCGCGCGATCGCGCTCGAGATGGATACCGATCACGAACACCTGTTCAGCTCGAAGTTCGCCTGCCCGATCTGCTCGTATTCGCTGCAGGAGCTCGAGCCGCGCCTGTTCTCGTTCAACAACCCGATGGGCGCCTGCCCGGAATGCGACGGCCTCGGCCAGATCACGTTCTTCGACCCGAAGCGGGTGGTGGCGCATCCGTCGCTGTCGCTGGCCGCCGGCGCGGTCAAGGGCTGGGACCGGCGCAACCAGTTCTACTTCCAGATGCTGCAAAGCCTGGCGGCGTTCTACGAGTTCGATATCGATGCCGCCTTCGAGGACCTGCCCGAAAAGGTGCGCAAGATCCTGCTGTACGGCTCGGGCAAGCAGGAAATCCCGTTCTCGTACATCAACGAGCGCGGTCGCACGACGATCCGCGAGCATGTGTTCGAGGGGATCATCCCGAACCTGGAGCGCCGCTACCGCGAGACCGATTCGGCCGCGGTGCGCGAGGAACTGGCCAAATACCAGAACAACCAGCCGTGCCCGGCCTGCGACGGCACGCGCCTGCGCCGCGAGGCACGCTTCGTGCGCATCGGCTCGGGCGAGCAGGCGCGCGGCATCTTCGAAGTGAGCGGCTGGCCGCTGCGCGACACGCTCGGCTATTTCGACAGCCTCAAGCTCGACGGCTCGAAGGCCGAGATCGCCGACAAGGTCATCAAGGAAATCGTCGCGCGGCTCACCTTCCTCAATAACGTGGGCCTCGATTACCTGTCGCTCGAACGCAGCGCCGAAACGCTGTCGGGCGGCGAGGCGCAGCGCATCCGGCTGGCCTCGCAAATCGGTTCCGGCCTCACGGGCGTCATGTACGTGCTCGACGAGCCGTCGATCGGCCTGCACCAGCGCGACAACGATCGCCTGATCGCCACGCTCAAGCATCTGCGCGATCTCGGCAACTCGGTGATCGTGGTGGAGCACGACGAGGACATGATCCGCACGGCCGATTACGTGGTCGACATGGGGCCGGGCGCCGGCGAGCACGGCGGCGTGGTGATCGCCGAAGGCACGCCGAAGCAGGTGCAGGCCAACCCGGCCTCGCTGACGGGCCAGTATCTGGCCGGCAAGAAGTTCATCGAATACTCCGACGAGCGCATGGCGCCCGACGAGGACCGCATGCTGCGGATCGGCGACGCGCACGGCAACAACCTCAAGCACGTCTCGCTCGACCTGCCGGTGGGCCTGCTGACCTGCATCACCGGCGTGTCCGGTTCGGGCAAGTCCACGCTGATCAACGACACGCTCTATCAGGCCGTCGCGCGCCACCTGTACGGCTCGTCGGCCGAACCGGCGCCGTACGAATCGATCGAGGGCCTCGAGCATTTCGACAAGGTCATCAACGTCGATCAATCGCCGATCGGCCGCACGCCGCGCTCGAACCCGGCCACCTACACGGGCCTGTTCACGCCGATCCGCGAGCTGTTCTCGGGCGTGCCGGCCTCGAAGGAGCGCGGCTACGATCCGGGCCGCTTCTCGTTCAACGTCAAGGGCGGGCGCTGCGAGGCCTGCCAGGGCGACGGCGTGCTGAAGGTCGAGATGCACTTCCTGCCCGATGTCTACGTGCCGTGCGATGTCTGCCACGGCAAGCGCTACAACCGCGAAACGCTCGAAGTGCTGTACAAGGGCAAGAACATCAGCGAAGTGCTCGACATGACGGTCGAGCACGCCTACACGTTCTTCAACGCGGTGCCGGTGGTGGCGCGCAAGCTCAAGACGCTGCTCGACGTGGGCCTGGGCTACATCCGGCTCGGCCAGTCGGCCACCACGCTGTCGGGCGGCGAGGCGCAGCGCGTCAAGCTTTCGCTCGAGCTGTCCAAGCGCGACACCGGCCGCACGCTCTACATCCTCGACGAGCCGACCACCGGCCTGCACTTCCACGACATCGCGCTGCTGCTCGAGGTGATCCACCGGCTGCGCGACCAGGGCAACACGGTCGTCATCATCGAGCACAACCTCGACGTCATCAAAACCTCCGACTGGGTCATCGACCTCGGGCCGGAAGGCGGCGCCGGCGGCGGGCAGATCATCGCCCAGGGCACGCCCGAGCAGGTCGCGAAAACCAAGGCCAGCTTCACCGGCAAATACCTCGCGCCGCTGCTCAAGCGTCCAAAGCAATAAATTCGCAGTCCCGCCGCCGCCGTGGCCGTTCCGGCCCGGCGGCACGTTCATTGCTCCCCTGTTCTCGGTATCCGCAGCGGCATTTTCCGCCGTCAATCGTTGCTATACTCGCGCGATGCGGGCGGCGTGCGTCTTGTCCACGAGCGCGCGAACCGTACCGACCGAAACAGGAACCGTCATGGAGAAGCAAACCGAGCCGACGCGCGACGCCCCGTCACGCGAGCCTCATCTGCGCAGTGTCAGGCTGACGAGCGACTTCAGCCTGCCGAAGCTGTCGGCGATCGAGATCGGCAGCTACCTCCTCGCCGTGCTGGGCCTGTTCCTGGTGCTCCATCTGAAGCTGCTGTCGGGCCTGCTGGCCGGGCTGCTGGTCTACCAACTCGTCCACGCCATCGCGCCGGCCATCGAGCGTCACATGTCGAGCGGGCGCGCGCGCTGGCTCGCCGTGGTGCTGCTGTCGGTGGTGATCGTCGGCGGGCTGGCCGGCCTCACGGCCGCGATCATCGAGCACGTCGAGCACACGGTGCCGAACCTGCAGGGCCTGATGGGCCAGATGATGCAGATGGTCGACCAGGCACGCGGGCGCGTGCCGGGCTGGCTCGCGAACGTGCTGCCGGTGGATGCCGCGCAAATGAAGGTGAAGGCCACCGGCCTGATGTCGAAGCACATGGACCAGCTCCAGCAAGGCGGCAAGAGCGCCGCGCGGATCTTCGGCCATGTGCTGTTCGGGATGATCATCGGCGCGATGATTGCGATCGGCGTGGATCGCAACAAGGCGCGCCGCCCGCTTTCCACGGCGCTGCTCACGCGCGCCGGGCTGTTCGCCGATTCGTTCCGCCGCATCGTGTTCGCGCAAATCAAGATCTCGGCGATCAACGCCGCATTCACCGCCATTTATCTGCTGGCCGTGCTGCCGATCGTGCACGTGAAGATGCCGCTGTCCAAGACCCTGGTGCTGATCACGTTCATGGTCGGGCTGCTGCCGGTGATCGGCAATCTGATCTCGAACACGATGATCGTGGCGGTGTCGCTGTCGGTGGGCGTGGGCACGGCGATCGCGTCGCTTGCGTTCCTGATCGTGATCCACAAGCTCGAATACTTCCTGAACGCGCGCATCATCGGCGGCCAGATCGAATCGCGCGCATGGGAATTGTTGCTGGCGATGCTCGTGATGGAAGCGGCGTTCGGCGTGCCGGGCGTGATTGCCGCGCCGATCTTCTATGCCTATATCAAGCGCGAGCTGTCGACGCTGCGCCTGATCTGACGAAGCGGGGGCGGCGCGTACCGCCCTCGCGCCCTCGTTCGCTCAATTCTCCGAATTAACGGAACACCACCGTCTTGGTGCCATTCAGCAGAATCCGGTGCTCGACGTGCCACTTCACGGCACGCGCGAGCGTCACGCATTCCACGTCGCGGCCGATCGCCGTCAGTTGCTCGGGCGTCATGCTGTGGTCCACGCGTTCGACTTCCTGCTCGATGATCGGGCCTTCGTCGAGGTCGGTGGTCACGTAGTGCGCGGTCGCGCCGATCAGCTTCACGCCGCGGTCGAAGGCCTGGTAATACGGCTTCGCGCCCTTGAAGCTCGGCAGGAACGAGTGATGGATGTTGATCGCGCGGCCGGCGAGCTGCTCGCACATGTTCGGCGACAGGATCTGCATGTAGCGCGCCAGCACCACCAGGTCGGCCGAATGCTCGCCGATCACGTCCAGCACGCGCGCTTCCTGCGCGGCCTTGGCCTCGGCCGAGGCGCCGGCCATCAGCGGGAAGTGGTGGAACGGCACGTCGTAGCTGGCCGCCAGTTGATAGAAATCCTTGTGATTCGACACGATCGCGACGATATCGATCGGCAACTGGCCGGTGCGATAGCGGAACAGCAGGTCGTTCAGGCAATGGCCGATCTTCGACACCAGGATCACGACGCGCGGCTTGGCCCGTGCGTCATGCATTTCCCAGCGCATCTCGAAGCGCTCGGCGAGCGGCGCGAAATCGGTGCGCAGCGTGTCGAGCGTGGCGTCGACATCGCTGCCGGTGGCCTGGTCGAAATGCACGCGCATGAAGAATTCGCTGGTGCGGCTGTCGCCGAACTGCGCGGAATCGACGATATTGGTATCGCGTTCGAACAGGAAGCCGGATACGGCGTGCACGATGCCGTGCTTGTCGGGGCACGACAGTTTCAGGATAAAGCTATGGTCGGTCGACATGACCGCACCTCCATCGTTTGAAGCGGTTGAATCCATGCAGCGCCCGCAGCAAGGTGCGGGCGCCGATTGTTTCGGTGTGCAAAGCCTGAAGCCTGTGCTGCGCAGTGCCGCGCCGGCTTCAGGCCTCGCGCGGCGGCGCGAACAGCGCATCGATGCCGGGCACCGCATCGGCGGCCAGCGCGCGATGGCGCAGCAGGCTGTCGAGGATCGCGAGGCTCGCGTCCATCGTCGCCTCGCCGGCCGCGAGCCAGCCGATCACCTCGGCCGCATCGGCCAGCCGGTGCTCGGCCACTTCACCGTCCTGGTTGCGCGGCACGAAATCGTGCGGCAGCGGCAGGTCGTAGACAAAGATCTGCTCGGCCTGGGTGCCCTCGGGAATCTCGCAGAGCACATGCACGGTGCGGCCCGCGATCGCGCGGGCGGCCAGCGCGGCTTCGATGCCGGCCTCTTCCCAGCATTCCTTGGCCAGCGTGTCCTCGACGCCGAGGCCCCAGCCGATGCCGCCCGCCACGACGTTGTCGAGCATGCCCGGATCGGTCGCCTTGGTGTCGCTGCGCCGCCCGATCCACATCCGCAGCGGCTGCGCGGCCGCGTATTCTACGATGCCGTTCAGGTGAACCGCGTAGGTCAGCGTGCCGAAGAAGCGCGACGCGGCCCGCTCGATATAGGCAGCCGGCGGCGCGTCGAAGTGATTGCGGATCGCATAGATCTCGTTGCGCCAGCCCGGAATCCGCCCTTCGGCGGCCAGCGCGCCGATCACGCTGGCGAGCGCCATGCTGCGCGTGTCGGGTGTATCGAGCGCGGCCGCGAGCGCGACGCGCGCGGCGTCGATCTCGAACACGTCGGGCCAGCGGCGCAGCGCGTCGAGGTCGCGGCGGCGAATCCAGCCGAAGCGTTCGCCGGCGATCACGAACGGCACGTGCGCGGCCGCATCGAAGCGGCGCGCGGCGGCAATGCAGGAAAACGTCATGGCGGCGGCTCAGTCCTTGAACGCGATGCGCAGGCCGAGCCCGATGAACGTTGCGCCCGCCAGCCGGTCGAGCCAGACACCCGCGCGCGGCCGGCGCTTGAGCCAGGCGCCGAGCAGCCCCGCGCACAAGCCGAACACCGAGAACACCACGGCCGCCTGCGCCATGAACAGCAGGCCCAGTTCGAACATCTGCAGCGACACCGGCTGCGCGCCGCCCACATCGACGAACTGCGGCAGGAACACCACGAAGAACAGCGTCACTTTCGGGTTCAGCATGTTGCCGATCACGCTCTGCCGGAAGATCGTCAGCAGCGGCTGCGGCGCGCGCGCGTCGGCCGTGGCCAGGCCCTGGCTGCGCAGCGCCTTGATGCCGATCCAGATCAGGTAGGCCGCGCCCGCGAACTTCAGGATGTGGAAGGCCACCGGCGACGAACGCAGCAGTGCCGCCACGCCGAACGCGGCGAGCGTGGTGTGGAACATCACGCCGGCCGCAAAGCCGAGCGCCGACACGAGGCCGGCGGCGCGGCCCTGCGAGATGC
>NZ_BAAILN010000138.1:16249-26497 GCF_054589155.1 Burkholderia sp. 3C | reverse complement strand
GGCGCTCGGGCCACGTTCAGTGGCCCGGAAACTCCGTCACCGTATAGAGCGGCAGACCGGCGCCGCGCAGCAGCGCCGAGCCGCCGAGGTCGGGCAGATCGATGATCGCCGCGCCCTCCACCACCGTCGCGCCGAGCCGTTCGAGCAGCTTCTTGCCGGCCATCATGGTGCCGCCCGTCGCGATCAGGTCGTCGACGATGATCACGCGGTCGCCCGGCTGGCAGGCATCTTCGTGGATCTCGACCGTCGCGCTGCCGTATTCGAGCTCGTACGATTCGGATTGGGTCTTGTACGGCAGCTTGCCGACCTTGCGGATCGGCACGAAGCCGATGTTCAGCTCGTAGGCGACGATCGGCGCAATGATGAAACCGCGCGCGTCCAGCCCGGCCACGTAATCGAGCTTGGCGCCCACGTAGCGCTCCACCAGCAGGTCGATCAGCACGCGCAGCGCCTTCGCGCTCTGCAGGATCGGGGTGATGTCGCGGAACTGCACGCCCGGCTGCGGCCAGTCCGACACCGTGCGCACATGGCGGCGGACGAACTCGGCGGGATCGGGCGACACGCCCGACGGCTGGTGGCTCATGAACTTCTCCGAAACAACGGCTGGCGAAGGCGCGCGCCGTTCAGGCAAATTGGGTTGACGAATCGAGGGCCGGACCGGTGAAAAGCGCGCACCGGCAGCGCGCCGATCCGACAGGCTCAGGCGGCCTGACCACCCTCCCGGCGCGTGCGCGACAGCCGTTCCTCGGCCATCGACAGCGCTTCCGGCAAGCCGCGCAGCACGAGAATGTCGGCCGCGCGCAGCTTGGTATCCGGGTCCGGCTCCACACCGCGAATGCCGTGCCGCCGGATCGCCGTCACCTCCAGCCCGAGCGCATACAGCCCGATCTCCTCGAGGGAGCGGCCGACCGCATCCGAGCGCGCATCGACCGGCACCGATTGTAGCCGCACCTGCTCGTGGTCGTCGTCGTCCGCGTCGTCGGCGCCGCGGAAATAGCCGCGCAGCAGGCTGTAGCGCGCATCGCGCATTTCTTCCACCCGGCGCACCACCCGCCGCATCGGCACGCCCATCAGCACCAGCGTGTGCGACGCCAGCATCAGGCTGCCCTCGACGATCTCCGGGATCACCTCGGTCGCGCCCGAGGCGAGCAGCTTTTCGAGGTCGGCGTCGTCCACCGTGCGCACGATCGCCGGCAGCGTCGGTTCGAGTTCATGGACGTGATGCAGCACGCGCAGCGCGGACGGCGTGTTCGCATAGGTGATCGCCACCGCCGCCGCGCGGTGGATACCGGCCGCGAGCAGCGATTCGCGCCGCGCCGCGTCGCCGAACACCACCGATTCGCCGGCCGCGGCGGCGGCGGCCACGCGGTCGGGATCCAGATCGAGCGCAACGTAGGCGAGGCCTTCCTGTTCGAGCATCCGCGCCAGGTTCTGGCCCGCCCGGCCGTAGCCGCAGATGATCACGTGGCCCTGCTGCTTGAGGCTTTGCGTGGCGATGCGGGTCATTTGCAGCGATTGCTGCATCCATTCCGTCGACGACACGCGCATCACGATCCGGTCCGCGTTCTGGATCAGGAACGGCGCGGCCAGCATCGACAGCAGCATCGAGGCGAGGATCGCCTGCAGCAGCGTCGAATCGACCAGATGGCGGTCGAGGATCAGATTCAGCATCACGAAACCGAACTCGCCGGCCTGCGCGAGCCCGAGCCCGGTGCGGATCGCCACGCCCGGCGTGGCGCCGAACAGCCGCGCGAGCCCGGTGATGGTGGCCGCCTTCAGCAGCACCTGGCCGGCGAAGAACCCCAGCACCAGGAACGGATGCTCCCAGATCACGCGCGGGTCGAGCAGCATCCCGGTGGTCACGAAGAACAGGCCGAGCAGCACGTCGCGGAACGGCTTGATGTCCTCTTCCACCTGATGGCGGTACGGCGTTTCGGAAATCAGCATGCCGGCGATGAACGCGCCGAGCGCGAGCGACAGCCCGAATTTGTCCGTGATGAACGCCGCGCCGAGCGTGACGAGCAACAGGTTCAGCACGAACAGTTCCTGCGAGCGGCGCCGGGCGACCACGTTGAACCAGCGCGTCATGAATTTCTGGCCGACGAACAGCAGCAGCGTGAGCGCCACCACGATCTTGACCGCCGCCAGGCCCAGCGTGACCGCCAGATCCTTCGACGATTCGCCGCCGAACGCCGAAATCACGATCAGCAGCGGCACCACGGCCAGATCCTGGAACAACAGCACGCCGAAGATGTTGCGGCCGTGCTCGGTCTCGATTTCGAGCCGTTCGGCCAGCATCTTCGAGACGATCGCCGTCGACGACATCGCCAGCGCGCCGCCGAGCGCGATGCTGCCCTGCCACGTGATATGAACCCAATGCTCGAACGCGAAACCGAGCAGCACCGCCACCGCGAGCGTGACCACCACCTGCGCCAGCCCGAGCCCGAACACCAGCCGCTGCATCGCGCGCAGCTTGGCCAGCGAGAATTCCAGGCCGATCGAGAACATCAGGAACACCACGCCGAATTCGGCCAGATGCTCGGCCCGCTCCAGATCGCCGGCAAAACCGAGCGCGTGCGGGCCGACAACGATGCCCACGGTCAGATAACCGAGCATCGGCGGCAGGTTCAGCGAGCGGAACACGACGACCCCCACCACTGAAGCCAGCAGCAGCAGGAGCGTCATTTCGAGCGGGGAAATCACGTGCGAAGGATCCTCGTTCGTCAGGGCGTCGCGACAGGCGAACGCGGGTGGGGCCGCCACGGGGGCGACTCGATGGGCGAGGACAGGACTCCGTCGGGAGCGCGGTTCCAGCACCCGGCGCGGCGAACAAACGCCTTTGTTATACTCCGCGCATGATAGCGAAAATCAATGATGACCGGGCGCTTGCGCTCGCCCGCGACGTTCTCGACATCGAGGCGGATGCGGTACGCGCATTGCGTGACCAGCTCGACGGAGAATTCGTCGGCGCCGTCGGCCTGCTGCTGAATTGTCGCGGCCGCGTGGTCGTGTCCGGCATCGGCAAATCCGGGCATATCGCCCGCAAGATCGCCGCCACGCTGGCCAGCACCGGCACCCCGGCGTTCTTTGTCCATCCGGCCGAAGCGAGCCATGGCGACCTCGGCATGGTAACCGCCGATGATGTCTTCATCGCGATTTCGAATTCGGGCGAATCGCAGGAGCTCGTCGCGATCCTGCCGCTGATCAAGCGGCTCGGCGCCAAGCTGATCGCCATGACGGGCCGGCCGCAATCGAGCCTCGGCCAGTTGTCGGACATCCATCTGTATGCCGGGGTCGAGAAGGAAGCGTGCTCGCTGAACCTCGCGCCCACCGCCAGCACCACCGCCGCGCTCGCACTCGGCGACGCGCTCGCCGTGGTCGTGCTCGACGCGCGCGGCTTCGGTCCCAACGATTTCGCGCGCTCGCACCCGGGCGGCTCGCTGGGCCGGCGCCTGCTGACCCACGTGCGCGACGTGATGCGCACCGGCGACGAAGTGCCGATCGTGCGGCTCGACGCGACACTCTCCGACGCGCTGTTCCAGATCACCGCCAAGCGGATGGGCATGACCGTGGTGGTCGACCAGCACGACCATGTCGCCGGCATCTTCACCGACGGCGACCTGCGCCGCGTGCTCGAACGCGACGGCGATTTCCGCCGCCTGCCGATCGGCGACGTGATGACCCGCCACCCGCGCACCATCGCCCCCGACCATCTGGCGGTCGAAGCCGTGGAACTGATGGAGCGCCACCGAATCAATCAGATGCTGGTGACCGATCCCGACGGCGTGCTGATCGGCGCGCTCAACATGCACGATTTGTTCTCGAATAAGGTGATCTGATGTCCGCTGCTTCCGCCACGGCCGCCGAACGCGCGAGCCGCGTCAAGCTGATGATTTTCGACGTCGACGGCGTGCTGACCGACGGCGGCCTGCACTTCACGGCCGCCGGCGACACCATGAAGTCGTTCAATTCGCAGGATGGCCACGGCCTGAAACTGCTGCGCGAGGCCGGCATCGACACGGCCATCATCACCGGCCGCCGTTCGGAGATCGTGGCCGTGCGCGCCAAGGAACTGCGCATCAGCCATCTGTACCAGGGCGTCGAGCACAAGCTGACGGCGTTCGCCGAATTGCTGCAGGCCACCGGCGTTTCGTCGGATGAATGCGGTTACATGGGCGATGACTGGCCCGACCTCGGCGTGATGACGCGCTGCGGCTTCGTGGCCGCGCCGGCCAACGCGCATCCCGACGTGCTCGCGCGCGCGCACTTCGTGTCCACCACCGGCGGCGGCTATGGCGCCGCACGCGAAGTGGTCGACACCATCCTGCGCGCCCAGGGCCGCTACGACGCGCTGCTCGCCGCCGCGCTGGGAGCCTGATTCATGTCGCAGCGGCTGCACCTGAGCTCGTTCCTGCCGATCGCGGCGCTCGCCGTGCTGGCGGCCGTCACCTACTGGCTGCTGCAGGCCACGCTGCCGCCGCCGGGCGAGAGCGTCGAGCGTCCGAGAACGCACACGCCCGACTACTTCGCCGACAACTTCTCGGTCACCGAGCTCGATCAATCCGGCGCGACGCAATACCGGCTGACGGCCGTCAAGCTGGTGCACTACGAAGACGACGAGACCAGCCTGCTCACCGCGCCGGCCATGCGCGCGTTCCAGCCCGGCAAGCCGGTGGTCACGGCCACGGCGCAGCGCGGCACGGTCAACGGCGATGTCTCGATCGTCGATCTGTACGACAACGCGAAGATCCTGCGCGCGGCCGGCGCAGGCGACCCGCCGATGGAAGCCGATTCCCAACATTTCCGGGTGCTGGTCAACGACGATGTGATCGAGACCGAAAAGCCGGTTAAACTTCAGCGCGGTTTGTCGATCGCCAACGCGACCAACGGCATGAAGTACAACAATGTCACCCGGGTCATCGACCTTTACGGCAACGTCCGCGGCACGATCGCCGCGTCCGACTCCGCCGGCGGCCATTCCGGCCAATCCAAGTAACCCAGCTTGCGTGACTGCATGAACGAATCGTTCCCTTGTTTTTCTTCCGGCAGCGCGCGCCGCGCTGTCCGCGCAGGGCTCGCCGCGGCGCTCGTCGCGCTGACGCTCCCGGGCGTCGCGCCGCTCGCGCACGCGGAAAAAGCGGACCAGAACAAACCGATCCAGGTCGAGGCCGACAACCTCACCTATGACGACCTCAAGCAGGTCACCGTCGCCACCGGCAACGTCGTGATCACCAAGGGCACGATCCTGATCAAGGGCGATCGCGTCGAGGTTCGCCAGGATCCGCAGGGCTATCAGTACGCCACGGCCACCATGGCCGCCGGCAACAAGAAGCATGCATCGTTCCGCCAGAAGCGCGAAGGCCTCGACGAGTACATCGACGGCGACGCCGAGCGCATCGATTACGACGGCAAGCAGGACCTGACCACGCTCACGCGCAATGCCACCGTGCGCCGCCTGCAAGGCCTGACCACCGTGGGCGATACGGTCCACGGCAGCGTCATCACGTATGACGGCCAGCGCGACTTCTACACCGCCAAGGGCGGCAGCGACGTCGCCGCGCCGGGCAACCCCACCGGCCGCGTGCGCGCGATGCTCTCGCCGAAGAACGGCGGCCCGGCGCCGCTGAACGGCGCCAGCGCCACGCTCGTGCCGTCGAACACCATGCAGGGAGAGTCGAACCCGTGACCGCCCTGCCGAACCGCCAGCCCGCCGGCACCACGAGCTCGCTCGTGGTCCGCAACCTGAAGAAGCGCTATGGCTCGCGCACCGTCGTCAAGGATGTCTCGCTCGACGTGAAAAGCGGCGAAGTGGTCGGCCTGCTCGGCCCGAACGGCGCCGGCAAGACCACCTCGTTCTACATGATCGTCGGCCTGGTGCCGCTCGACGCCGGCGACATCTCGCTGAACGGCAGCCCGATCAGCCTGCTGCCGATCCACAAGCGCGCCTCGCTGGGCCTCTCGTACCTGCCGCAGGAAGCCTCGGTGTTCCGCAAGCTGACCGTCGAGGAGAACATCCGCGCCGTGCTCGAACTGCAGCATGGCGACAACGGCAAGCTGCTGTCGAAGGACGAGATCGCCTCGCGCACCGAAGCGCTGCTCGACGAGCTGCAGATCGCCCACTTGCGCGAGAACCCGGCGCTGTCGCTGTCGGGCGGCGAGCGCCGCCGCGTGGAAATCGCCCGCGCGCTGGCCAGCAACCCGAGCTTCATCCTGCTCGACGAGCCGTTCGCCGGCGTCGATCCGATCGCGGTGCTGGAAATCCAGAAGATCGTCAAATTCCTGAAGCAGCGCAACATCGGCGTGCTGATCACCGATCACAACGTCCGCGAAACGCTCGGCATTTGCGACCACGCCTACATCATCAGCGACGGCTCCGTGCTCGCATCCGGCGCGCCGCAGGACATCATCGAGAACGAGAACGTCCGCCGCGTCTACCTCGGCGAGCATTTCCGCATGTAAGCGGGCGCCGCGGCGCCGCCCGGCGCCCGGCCACCCACCCCGAACACCCCGGCCGATCCGGGCGCTGCGCGATCGGCCGCGCGGCGCGGCCATGCGCCCGCACGACGGTGCGCGGGCGCGCCACTCGCGATCTTCGTGTCATCCCGCCTCCCGCAACGCGCCGCCTACGTGGCAAACTTCAGGTAACGATTCCTTTTTGCCATGAAAGCCAGCCTCCAACTTCGCCTGTCGCAGCACCTCGCGCTTACGCCCCAGCTTCAGCAGTCGATCCGGCTGCTGCAGCTGTCGACGCTCGAATTGCAGCAGGAAGTCGCGATGGCCATCGCCCAGAACCCGCTGCTCGAGAACGACGAGTGGCTCGCGAGCCCGCTGCGCGTGGGTGCCGACGGCACGCTGATCCCGCAGGCCCCGCCGTCCTCCGCACCCGAGCCGATGCACGGCAACGGCTCGTCGAGCAGCGGCAGTTCGGATTCATCGAGCGAGCGATCGGACCGCGACGAGCGCAACGGCGACGATTACGACTCCTATGGATCCGACGGCGGCGATTCGAGCCAGTGGAACCTGGAAGATTACGGCCGCTCGTCGAGCGCCTCCGATGACGACGATCTCCCGCCGCTGCAGGTGCAGGAAGCCACGACCTCGCTGCGCGAGCATCTTTCATCGCAGTTGCGCGTCACGCAGGCCGGCCCGCGCGACCGCGCGCTCGTCATGTTCCTGATCGAATCGCTGGACGACGACGGCTATCTCGGCGCGGCGCTCGACGAGGTCATGACCGACCTGCCCGAAGAACTCGAAGTGGATGTGGACGAGCTGGGCGCCGCGCTCGCGCTGCTGCACAGCTTCGATCCGGCCGGCGTCGGCGCGCGCTCGGCTTCCGAATGCCTGCGCCTGCAACTGCTGCGGCTCGATCCGTCCCCCACGCGCTCGCTGTCGCTCGACATCGTCTCGCAGCATCTCGAACTGCTGGCCGCGCGCGACTTCACGCGGCTGCGCAAGCACCTGAAGGCCAACGACGACGAGCTGCGCGACGCGCATGCGCTGATCCGCTCGCTCGAACCGTTCCCGGGCGCCGCCTACGGCAAGTCCGAAGCCGACTACGTGGTGCCCGACATCATGGTCCGCAAGAGCGGCCAGAACTGGATCGCGGAGCTCAATCCGGAGGTCGTGCCGAAGCTGCGCATCAATCATCTGTACGCCAACATCCTGCGCAACAGCCGCGGCGATCCGAGCACCGGATCGCTGAAGCAGCAGCTCCAGGAAGCACGCTGGCTGATCAAGAATATCCAGCAGCGTTTCGAGACGATTCTGCGTGTCGCGCAGGCCATCGTGGAGCGCCAGAAGAACTTTTTTACGCACGGCGAAATTGCCATGCGCCCCTTGGTTTTGCGGGAAATAGCTGATACGCTGGGCCTACACGAGTCGACTGTCTCCCGTGTGACAACCGGCAAGTACATGCTGACCCCGTTCGGTACTCTTGAATTTAAGTACTTCTTCGGGTCGCACGTTTCGACAGACACGGGGGGCGCTGCCTCTTCCACGGCAATCCGCGCCCTCATCAAGCAACTGATAGGAGCCGAAGACCAGAAATCTCCTCTATCGGACAGCCGAATAGCCGAACTGCTGGCGGAACAAGGGTTCGTGGTCGCGCGTCGTACAGTTGCGAAATATCGCGAAGCCCTCAAGATCCCGGCAGTCAATCTGCGCAAGTCTCTGTAGCCCGCTGCTTGCGGCGGGCGTTTTCCGGCCGCCGCGCTGTCGAAGGCATAGTCCGCCCAAGGCCAGCTCCGTCATCATCCGATCCCACGGAGATCGCCCTGCCGGCAGACATAGCCTCTACATGCACCGGGGTCATCTGCATGGAGAAACACTATGAACTTGAAGATCAGCGGACACCATCTCGACTTGACGCCTGCCATTCGCGAGTACGTAATCACCAAGCTCGACAGGGTGTTACGGCATAGCGATCAGGTGATCGATGGCACTGTGATCCTCTCGGTCGACAACCATAAGGAAAAGGACAGGCAGCAGCGCGCAGAAATCAATCTGCATCTGAAGGGCAAGGATATCTTCGTCGAAAGCGCCAACGGCAGCCTGTATGCGGCGATCGATCTGTTG
The DNA here is from genome assembly GCF_054589155.1 of Burkholderia sp. 3C. Classification (NCBI taxonomy): domain Bacteria; kingdom Pseudomonadati; phylum Pseudomonadota; class Betaproteobacteria; order Burkholderiales; family Burkholderiaceae; genus Burkholderia; species Burkholderia sp. 3C. The sequence goes on along the minus strand of NZ_BAAILN010000138.1, from coordinate 17,923 downwards.
ATCGACAAGCTCGACCGCCAGGTGGTCAAGCACATGGAACGTCTGCAGACTCACGCACACGAACCGATCAAGCATCAGCATCAACCGGTACTCGATCAGATCGAGTTGCCGCCGCAGTAAATCCGGCGCCTCGCGCGCCAGCGAAACCGCCCGTTCCGACGGGCGGTTTTTTTGTTCCACGCCTTGTCGGTATCACGTACGAACCGGATCGATCACGCCACACCAGGCGAACGTCCGTGCTCTATAATGTTCGGGTTATTACCGGGATGTGCCGGCAACCCGCTTCCCGACAGGGAACGTTCGTTTACCGCCGCGAGGAGACCCCAGGCCACCCCCTGCCTGTCAACATGAATCGCCTAGCCAAAATCCTGCCACTGGAGAACGTCGTCATCGACCTCTCCGTCACCAGCAAGAAACGCGTGTTCGAACAAGCCGGTCTGATCTTCGAAAATCAGAACGGCATCGGCCGCAGTATCGTCACCGACAACCTGTTCGCGCGTGAGCGTCTTGGCTCGACTGGCCTCGGCGAAGGCGTCGCCATTCCGCACGGCCGCATCAAGGGTCTCAAGCATCCGCTCGCCGGCTTCGTCCGGCTGGCCGAGGCGATCCCCTTCGAAGCGCCGGATGGTCAGCCCGTCTCGCTCCTGATCTTCCTGCTGGTGCCCGAACAGGCCACCCAGCAGCACCTCGAGATCCTGTCCGAAATCGCGCAACTGCTGTCCGATCGCGAGGCCCGCGAACGCCTGCACACCGAACCGGATCGTAACGAGTTGCATCGTCTCCTCACTCAATGGCAACCTTGAGCTGATTCGGGCGGAAGGCTTCCCCGCGACGGGCGGCGCGTACCGCCCGGCCCTGCCGCCCGCAGCCGGTCCGGCGCCGCAGAGCGTCCGGCTTATTGCCGCACCGGCCATTTGGAGTGACGCACGCAATGGATACGTCCAGCATCAACGCCCAGAGCATCTTCGACGACAACGCAGCCATGCTCAAACTGAGCTGGCTGACGGGGCATGAAGGCTGGGAGCGCGGGTTTTCGGCCGAGACGGTCGGCAACGCCACCTCGAGCGCCGATCTCGTCGGCCACTTGAACCTGATCCATCCGAACCGGATCCAGGTGCTCGGTGAAGCGGAAATCGAGTACTACCAACGACAAACCGACGAAGACCGCTCCCGCCACATGGCCGAGCTGATCGCGCTCGAACCGCCGTTCCTGGTGGTCGCGGGCGGTGCCGCCGCGCCGCCGGAACTGGTACTGCGCTGCACCCGCTCGTCCACCCCGCTGTTCACCACGCCGATGTCGGCCGCCGCCGTGATCGACAGCCTGCGCCTCTACATGTCGCGCATTCTCGCGCCGCGCGCCACGCTGCACGGCGTGTTCCTCGATATTCTCGGCATGGGCGTGCTGTTGACCGGCGATTCGGGCCTCGGCAAGAGCGAGCTCGGCCTCGAACTGATCAGCCGCGGCCACGGCCTGGTGGCCGACGACGCCGTCGATTTCGTGCGACTCGGCCCCGATTTCGTCGAAGGTCGCTGCCCGCCGCTGCTGCAAAACCTGCTCGAAGTGCGCGGCCTCGGCCTGCTCGACATCAAGACGATCTTCGGCGAAACCGCCGTGCGCCGGAAAATGAAGCTGAAGCTGATCGTCCAGTTGGTGCGCCGCCCCGACGGCGAATT
>NZ_BAAILN010000138.1:13669-16106 GCF_054589155.1 Burkholderia sp. 3C | reverse complement strand
GGCCGGCCGCAACCTCGCCGTGCTGGTCGAAGCCGCGGTGCGCAACACGATCCTGCAACTGCGCGGCATCGATACGCTGCGCGATTTCATGGATCGCCAGCGTCTCGCCATGCAGGACCCCGACAGCCAGTTCCCCGGCAAACTCGTCTGACCGGCGCCGGCGCCGCGCCCTAACGGGCCGGCGCGCCGGTGCTATGATGCATCGTCTGGTTTTCCGCCTCCCCATGCGCATCGTCCTCATCACCGGCATTTCCGGCTCCGGCAAATCCGTCGCGCTCAATGCGCTCGAGGATTCGGGCTACTACTGCGTCGACAATCTGCCGCCGCGCGTGCTGCCCGAACTCGTGCGCCATGTCGGCGATGACGGCCAGCAGCGGCTCGCGGTCGCCATCGACGCGCGTTCGAGCGCCTCGCTCGACGACATGCCGAACCTGATCCGCGAGCTGTCGCAACACCACGACGTGCGCGTGCTGTTCCTCAACGCCAGTACCCAGGCGCTGATCCAGCGCTTCTCCGAAACGCGGCGCCGCCATCCGCTGTCCGGTTCCCCGTCGCACGACGCCGATGTCGGCGTGATGTCCTCGCTGGCCGAGGCGATCGAACGCGAGCGCGAACTGGTTTCGCCGCTGGCCGGCTTCGGTCACGAGATCGACACCAGCAACCTGCGCGCGAACGTGCTGCGCACCTGGGTCAAGCGCTTCATCGAGCAGCCCGACGGCGATCTGGTGGTGATGTTCGAATCGTTCGGCTTCAAGCGCGGCGTGCCGCTCGACGGCGATTTCATGTTCGACGTGCGCGCGCTGCCGAACCCTTACTACGACCGCGAACTGCGGCCGCTGACCGGGCTCGATCAGCCGGTCATTGCGTTCCTCGATGCGCTGCCGATCGTGCACCAGATGATCGACGACATCGAAAGCTTCATCGTCAAATGGCTGCCGCACTTCCGCGACGACAACCGCAGTTATCTGACGGTCGCGATCGGTTGCACAGGTGGCCAGCATCGCTCGGTGTTCATTGCGGAGACGCTCGCCGCGCGTCTGTCGCGGCAGGCGAACGTGATAGTGCGGCATCGTGACGCACCGGTGGATGCCGAAGCGTCATCGCGGCTCGTCAAGTAGACCGTCGAGCCGCTCCTCGTCAGGGGTGCCCGCCATGTCCTCGCTTTCGACCCAACTCGTCGATTTGCCGTTGTTCCCATTGCATACCGTGCTGTTCCCGGGCGGCCTGCTGCCGCTGAAGGTGTTCGAGGCGCGCTACGTCGACATGGCGCGCGGGTGCCTGCGCGACAACGTCCCGTTCGGCGTCTGCCTGCTCAAGAGCGGCCCCGAGGTCGCGCAGGACGACCAGGTGGCCGTGCCCGAAGCCGTCGGCTGCATGGCCGAAATCGTCGAATGCGATACCGGCGAATTCGGCATGCTGTTTTTGCGCACGGTCGGCACGCGGCGCTTCGCGCTGCTCTCGCACCGCGTCGAATCGAACGGATTGCTGGTGGGTATCGTCGACCCGCTGCCCGAGGATCGCCCGCTCGACGGCGAACAGGCGATCGCCCAGTTCGGCGCATGCGCGGAGGTGCTCGAACGGATCATCGCGGCGCTGCGCAACGTGAAAAACGCCGCGCTGCCGCTCCTCGAACCGTTCCATTTCGACGACCCGACCTGGGTGTCGAATCGTCTCGCCGAAGTGCTGCCGCTCGAGTTGCGGACGCGGCAGAAGCTGATGGAGCTTCCCGACGCAGCCGCGCGCATCGACGCCGTGCATCAGGTACTCAAGCGCCACGACTGGCTATAAATGCGCGGTGCAACGGCACCGCGCACCGCACGCCCCTTCTCAGATCAGCGGCCCGCTCAGGGCGTCGAGCAGCTTGCGCACGGGCGCCGGCACGCCGTAGGCATCGAGCCGCGCGAGCGGCACCCACTCGGTATCGGCCTCGGCCGCGGCGGACTGCGCGCCCACCTCGGCGATGCGCGGTTCGATCTCGAGCCGGAAATGCGTGAAGGTGTGCACGAACGGCGCCAGCGCGCTGACGGTTTCGCCGCCGAATTCACGCACGCGTTGCAGTGCCGCCGCATCGCCATCGGCTTCGGGCAGGCTCCACAACCCGCCCCAGATGCCGCTCGGCGGGCGTCGCTCCAGCAGCACCGCATCGCCATCGCGCAGCACCAGCATCCAGGTGCGGCGCGTGGGCACCGCCTTCTTGGGACGCGCGGCCGGCAGCTCGCGCTGACGGCCCGTCACGTTCGCGACGCAATCGGCCGCATACGGGCAGCGTCGGCATTCGGGCTTGCCGCGCCCGCACAGCGTCGCGCCGAGATCCATCAGGCCCTGCGTGTAGGCGCTGATGCCGGCGTCGTCCTCGTCGCGCGGGAACAGGCGTTCGGCCAGCCCCCACATCTCGTTCTCGATGCGCTTCTCGCCCGGAAAGCCTTCCACGCCGAAC
>NZ_BAAILN010000138.1:0-13565 GCF_054589155.1 Burkholderia sp. 3C | reverse complement strand
GGCGCGCGCGCGCCGAACGCAAACGACGCGATCGCGGCGGCCGTCGAACGGCCGATGCCGGGCAACTCGGCCAGCGCATCCGGCGACGACGGAAACTGGCCGCCATGCTGCTCGACCACCACCTGCGCGCAGCGATGCAGATTGCGTGCGCGCGTGTAGTAGCCAAGGCCGGCCCATAGCGCCATCACGTCGTCCGACGGTGCTGCCGCAAGCGCGGCGACGTCCGGAAAGCGGTCGAGAAAGCGCAGGTAGTACGGGATGACGGTCGACACCTGGGTCTGCTGCAGCATGATTTCCGACAGCCAGATCCGGTACGGATCGCGCGTGTTCTGCCAGGGCAGGTCGTGGCGGCCATGGTCGCGCTGCCAGGCGATGAGGCGGCCCGCGAAGCCGGCTTCGAGCGGGGTGGCCGGCGCAATCGGCGCCGGACGGGTGCGTGGGGGTTTCAAATTCGTTTCAACGCTGACAATTCGGACAGAAGTAGGTCGACCGCTGGCCCTGCACGATCTGGCGGATCGGCGTGCCGCACACGCGGCACGGTTCGCCCGCACGATCATAGACAAAGCAGTCGAGCTGGAAGTAGCCGCTTTCGCCGTTGCTGCCGACGAAATCGCGCAAGGTGCTGCCGCCGCGCTCGATCGCATCGGCGAGCGTGGTGCGCACCGCCTCGGCCAGCCGCTCGTAGCGCGGCAACGACACTTTACCGGCGGCCGTGGTCGGACGGATGCCGGCACGAAACAGGCTCTCCGACGCATAGATGTTGCCGACCCCGACCACGATGTCGCCGGCCAGCAGCGCCTGCTTCACCGAAACGGTACGCCCGCGCGTGCGCCGGTACAGCAACGCCGGCGTGAAAATCGGCGAGAACGGCTCGACGCCGAGCGTCGTCAGCAGGTGATGCTCGTGGATGTCGCCCTGCTCGCGCGGGTGCCAGAGTACGGCACCGAAGCGGCGCGGATCGCGAAAGCGCAGCACGCATTCGTCGAAGATCCAGTCGATGTGATCGTGCTTGGCGGCGGCGGGCGGCTCCCCGCCCGGCAGCACGCGCAGCGTGCCCGTCATCCCGAGATGGACGATGAACCAGCCGGCATCCACCTCGAACAGCAGGTACTTGCCGCGCCGCTCGACGCGCAGCACTTCGCGCGATTCGAGCGCGGCGGCAAGATTTTCGGGGACGGGCCAGCGCAGCATCGCGGTGCGCACGTCGACGCGCTTGACGCGTCGACCGGCAACGAAAGGTTCGATTCCGCGACGTGTAACCTCGACTTCCGGCAACTCTGGCATGGTTTTGTGGTCTGTGTGTGGCTAATGGCGATCGTGCGCGTATTGTAGCGAGCGCGTTACAATCGTCGAAACCTCGAACGGATTTCCATGACCTTGTCCTCGACGCTGTCTTCGAAGCGCTCCGCCGCCCGTGCGCGCCGCGCGTTCGCCTTCCCGGTCCGCCGCGCACTCGGCGCCGCGCTGCTCGCCGCATGGGCGTTCGGCGCGCTGCCGGCCCACGCACAGACGCCGGCATCGGGCGCTACCGCCGCATCGCCAGCCGCAGCAACCGATGACGATTCCGCATCGCAAAGTGCGTTCTCGCCGGGCTTCCCGGACGAAAAGAAGGATCTGCCCGGCCTCCAGCTGACGGCGCAAATCGTCTATCAGGTGCTGGCCGCCGAGGTCGCACTGCAACGCTCCCAGCCCGCTCCCGCGTACCAGACCTACCTCGCGCTCTCGCGCGACACGAAGGACCCGCGCATGGCGCAGCGTGCGACGGAAATCGCGCTGGCCGCGCAAAGCCCGTCCGACGCGCTGGCCGCGGCCAATCTGTGGCGCGAGTATGCACCCGATTCGAACCGCGCGGCGCAGGTCGATGCCGCGCTGCTCGTGCTGTCCGGCAAGCCGACCGACGCCGAGCCGCTGCTCGCGCGCGAGCTGGCCCGCACCAACGGCGACAACCGCGGCGATGCGATCCTCGCGCTGCAAGCGCTGATCTCGCGCGGCCCGAACCGCACCGATGGCCTGACGGTCCTGCAGGATCTGCTCAAGAACGACCTGATCCGCCCCGAGGCCCGCCTCGCGATCGCGCGCCAGCAACTGGCGACCGACGACAAGGCCGGCGCCGTCACCTCGCTGAAGCAGGCGCTCGAACTGAAGGCCGACTACCTGCCGGCCGCGCTGATGCTCGCGCAAATGGGCCCGCAGGAGCGCGCGATCGGTGTGGCCTCGTTCGAGAAATTCGTCCAGCAGAACCCGAAGTCGCGCGAGGGCCGCCTTGCGCTGGCGCAGCTCTATCTCGCCGACAACCGCCTCGACGATGCACAAAAGCAGTTCGAGACGATGCACCGCAACGATCCGAAGGAGCCGGCGCCGCTGATGGCGCTCTCGCTGATCAAGATCCAGGAAAAGCAGTACGGCGATGCGCAGAAATACCTGAAGCAATACATCGACGTCGCGCAGAAGCGGCCCGACGCCGATGTCGGCCAGGCCTATGTTTATCTGGCGCAGTTGTCGGTCGAGCAGAACGACAACGCGCAGGCCTCGCAGTGGCTCGACAAGATCGATCCGGCCAGCCCGCACTACATCCCGGCGCAAGTCACGCGCGCGCAGATCCTCGCCAAGCAGGGCAAGGTCGACGACGCGCGCAAGGTGCTGGCGAGCCTGCAGATCAGCGATCCGCGCGATGCGGCCGTGATCGCGCGCACCGACGCCTCGCTGCTGTTTACGGCCAAGCGTTACCGCGAAGCTGCCGACCGCCTCGCGCAAGCCGTCGATGCGTTCCCGGACGATCCCGACCTGCGCTACGACTACGCCATGGCCAATGAAAAAATCGGCCAGTACACCACGATGGAACAGCAGTTGCGCCTGCTGATGCGCATGCAGCCGGACAACCCGCAGGCCTACAACGCGCTCGGCTATTCGCTGGCCGACCGCAACCAGCGCCTGCCGGAAGCGAACCAACTGGTCGAAAAGGCCGTCGCGCTGGCGCCGAAGGATGCGTTCATCATGGACAGCCTCGGCTGGGTCAAGTACCGGATGGGCGATAACGCCGCTGCCGAGAAAATCCTCACGCAGGCTTACACGCTGCAGCCGAATGCCGAAATCGGTGCCCACCTCGGTGAGGTGCTCTGGAAGAGCGGCCAGCAGGACAAGGCCCGCGACGCCTGGCGCGCCGCGCAAAAGCTCGAACCGGACAACGAGACGCTGCTCAACACGCTCAAGCGTTTCGAGGTGAACGGGCTGTGAGCGTATCGATTCGCATGAAGGCGCCGTTCGCGCCGGCTTTCCGCCATGCCGCTGCCGCGCTCGCCACGGGCGCCCTGCTCGCCGGCTGCGCGACGCAAACGGCCGGCCCCGCGGCCACCGGCTCGACCACGCCCCCCACCGCCGACGCGATCACGACGCAGGCCGCGCACGCGTACACAGGCCGATTCGCGGTTCGCTACGACGACCGACTCGGCAAGGAACAGAACGCCTACGGCAATTTCAACTGGCAGGAAACCGGCAACGTCATCACGCTCGAGTTGCGCAGCCCGCTGGGCCAGACGCTCGCCGTGGTGCGCTCGTCGCCGCAGCGCGCCTCGCTCGAAATGCCGGGCCGCGCGCCGCGCTTCGCGGGCGATGTCGGCCAGTTGATGCAGGACACGCTCGGCTTCGCGCTGCCGCTCGACGGCCTGCGCTACTGGATGTTGCCGCAGCCGGCGCCCGGTTCGCCGGCCGACGTCCAGCGCGAGGATGCCACCCGCCTGAAGCAGATCCGCCAGGACGGCTGGACCATCGACTATCTGGCCTATGCCGATGCGCCGGCCACCGGCGTCAAGCGGCTGAACCTGACGCGTGCGGAACCGCCGCTCGACATCAAGCTCGTGCTCGACCGCTGATTCCCGTTCCTTTGCCAAGAAGTCCCGCCAGCATGACCGATACTCCCCGCGCCCTGCGCGACTGCCTCGCCCCGGCGAAGCTGAACCTGTTCCTGCACATCACCGGCCGCCGCCCGGACGGCTATCACGCGCTGCAAACCGTGTTCCAGTTGCTCGATTGGGGCGACACGCTGCACTACACGCTGCGCGAGGATGGCGTAGTCCATCGCGTCACCGAGGTCGATGGCGTGCCCGAGGCGAACGACCTCGTGGTGCGCGCCGCGCGCCTGCTGCAAGCGCATGCGGGCACGTCGCTCGGCGTCGACATCGAAATCGACAAGGTGCTGCCGATGGGCGCCGGCCTCGGCGGCGGCAGTTCGGACGCGGCTACCACGCTGCTCGCGCTGAATCGCCTCTGGCAACTCGATCTGCCGCGCGCCGAACTGCAGGCGCTGGCGGTCAAGCTCGGTGCCGACGTGCCGTTCTTCGTATTTGGGAAAAATGCGTTCGCGGAGGGTATCGGCGAGGCGCTGGAGCAGGTAGAATTGCCGCCTCGCTGGTTTCTGGTTGTGACGCCTCGCGCTCATGTACCGACCGCTGAAATATTTTCAGATGAGTCGTTGACAAGAGATTCGAAACCCATCACAATTACGGACTTTCTTGCACAGCAAACCAGCAAGGGTTGGCCAGATAGCTTCGGCCAAAACGACATGCAGGCAGTTGTGACAAAGAAGTACGCGGAAGTTGCAAAGGTGGTCAAAGCGTTGTATGATTTGACCCCTTCGCGGATGACAGGCTCTGGAGCCAGTGTCTTCGCGGCGTTCGACAGTAAGGAGCAGGCGAAAGCAGCACAAGCCTCGCTACCCGCTGACTGGAACAGCGCAGTTACCGGAAGTTTGGGTGAACATCCACTCTTTGCTTTCGCGTCATAAGTTTTGCTGCATCGGATGTCCTACACTTCCGGTGAAGCTCATAGTTGAGTGTAGGGGAGTCGCCAAGTTGGTCAAGGCACCGGATTTTGATTCCGGCATGCGAGGGTTCGAGTCCTTCCTCCCCTGCCAAGTTTTCCTCAGTTATTCCCGCCCCCAGCCCGAAGCAGGTTCATGATGAGCAGCCATGACGGCCTGATGGTTTTCACTGGCAACGCGAACCCCGCGCTTGCGCAGAAAGTCGTCGACAAACTCGGTATCCCTCTTGGCAAGGCCATGGTCAGCCGTTTTTCCGACGGTGAAATCCAGGTCGAAATCCAGGAAAACGTGCGCGGCAAGGACATCTTCGTCCTGCAATCCACCTGCGCGCCGACGAACGATAACCTGATGGAACTGATGATCATGGTCGATGCGCTCAAGCGCGCATCCGCCGGCCGGATCACCGCTGCCATCCCCTACTTCGGTTATGCGCGTCAAGATCGCCGCCCGCGTTCGGCGCGCGTCGCGATCTCGGCGAAGATCGTCGCGAACATGCTGGAAATCGCCGGCGTCGAGCGGATCATCACGATGGATCTGCACGCCGACCAGATCCAGGGCTTCTTCGACATTCCGGTCGACAATATTTACGCCACGCCGATCCTGTTGGGCGACCTGCACAAGCAGAATCACCCGGATCTGCTGGTGGTATCGCCGGACGTCGGCGGCGTGGTCCGTGCCCGCGCACTGGCCAAGCAACTGAACTGCGATCTCGCGATCATCGACAAGCGTCGTCCGAAGGCGAACATCGCCGAAGTGATGAACATCATCGGTGAAGTCGACGGCCGCACCTGCGTGATCATGGACGACATGGTCGATACGGCCGGCACGCTCTGCAAGGCAGCGCAAGTGCTGAAGGAACGCGGCGCGAAGCGCGTGTTCGCCTACGCCACGCACCCGGTGCTGTCGGGTGGCGCGGCAGCGCGTATCGATGCGTCGGAACTCGACGAACTCGTCGTGACCGACACCATCCCGTTGAGCGCGGAATCGCTCGGCAGCAAGAAGATCCGCGCCCTGTCGAGCGCCGATCTGCTCGCCGAAACCTTCGCGCGCATCCGCCGCGGCGATTCGGTGATGTCGCTGTTCGCCGAGTCCTGATCCCGGCTCGGATCGCGTCGGGCCTGCCCCGGCGGCGATCCGCGCGAATTCGGTAGTTCGCGAAAAGCGAAGCGTCCGCGCTTCGCTTTTTGCACAATCGGCCCGGTAGGACGAAACCCGGGCCGCGTCTTTGGGCCGCAAGGCCTGTTCAAACTGCCTGGTCGCGGGCAGCAATGGAGAATCACATGAAAGTTGTCGCTTTCGAGCGTACTCTGCAAGGTACGGGTGCGAGCCGCCGCCTGCGTAACACCGGCAAGACCACGGGTATCGTGTACGGCGGTGAAGCAGCCCCCCAAATGATCGAACTCGATCACAACGCCCTGTGGCACGCCCTGAAGAAGGAAACGTTCCACGCTTCGATCCTCGAGCTCGAAGTGGCAGGCAAGACGGAAAGCGTCCTGCTGCGCGACGTGCAATACCACCCGTTCCGCCAGCTCGTTCTGCACGTCGATTTCCAACGCGTCGACGCGAAGAAGAAGCTGCACACGAAGGTGCCGGTCCACTTCCTGAACGCAGAAACCAGCCCGGCAGTGAAGCTGTCGAGCGCGGTCATCTCGCACGTCATCGCTGAACTGGACATCGAGTGCCTGCCGTCGGCCCTGCCGGAATTCGTCGAAGTCGATCTGTCGAAGCTGGAAGCCGGCCAATCGATCCACGCGAAGGACATCGCCCTGCCGAACGGCGTGGCGCTGGTCGCTCACCTCGACGCAGAAAACCCGGTGGTCGCAACCGCGACGATCCCGGCTGCTGTCGTGTCGGACGAAGCCGCTGCTGGCGAAGGCGAAACGCCGGCTGCCTAAGCCCGCTTTCGCACCGTTTCGTAACGGTAGAAGCAACCCGCCGCGGCCTGCCCGGCGGGTTTTTTCATTTTTGCGGCTCACACATCATGATCAAACTGATCGTCGGCCTCGGCAATCCGGGCGCCGAATACACGGCGACGCGCCACAACGCGGGCTTCTGGCTCGTCGATCAACTCGCGCGCGAAGCGGGCGCCACGCTGCGCGACGAACGGCGCTTCCACGGCCACTACGCCAAGGCGCGGCTCTACGGCGAGGAAATCCACCTGCTCGAGCCGCAGACCTACATGAACCGCTCCGGCCAGTCGGTCGTGGCGGTCGCGCAATTCTTCAAGATCCTGCCCGACGAGATCCTCGTCGCGCACGACGAACTCGATCTGCCGCCCGGTTCGGTGAAATTCAAGCTCGGCGGCGGCAGCGGCGGCCACAACGGCCTGAAGGATATTTCCGCGCATCTGTCCTCGCAGCAATACTGGCGGCTGCGGATCGGCATCGGCCATCCGCGCGACCTGATTCCCGAGGGCGCCCGTGCCGGCGCCAAGCCCGACGTGGCGAACTTCGTGCTGAAGCCGCCGCGCCGCGAGGAACAGGACGTCATCGATGCATCGATGGAGCGCGCGCTCGCCGTGATGTCGATCTTCGCCAAGGGCGAAACCGAGCGCGCCGTGATGCAACTGCATCGCAACAGCGCCTGAACCCACTCGCAAGTCCGGTCACGCCGGTGCGCCCGAGGCGCGCGGCGTGCGTTAAGCTGCACGTTTTCAGTGAGGAGTCCGTGGTGAGCCGTTATTGGAGCAATATCGTTCAGCAGCTCGTGCCCTACGTGCCGGGCGAACAGCCGGCGCTGGCGAACCCCGTCAAGCTGAACACCAACGAGAACCCGTATCCGCCGTCGCCGCGCGCCGTCGCCGCGATCGCGCGCGAACTGGGTGCCGACGGCGAATCGCTGCGCCGCTACCCCGATCCGCTCGCGCGCAATCTGCGCGAAGCGGTCGCCGCGCATCACGGGCTGACGCCCGATCAGGTGTTCGTCGGCAACGGCTCCGACGAGGTGCTCGCGCATACGTTCCAGGCCCTGCTCCAGCACGACCGCCCGATCCGTTTCCCGGACATCACCTACAGCTTCTATCCGACCTACGCGCGCCTGTACGGCGTCGAGTATGAAGCCGTGCCGCTGGCCGACGATTTCTCGATCCGCGTCGAGGATTACCTCGGCGGCAACGGCGGCGTGCTGTTCCCGAACCCGAACGCCCCGACCGGCCGCGCGTTGCCGCTGGCCGACGTCGAGCGGATCGTCGCGGGCAACCCCGACGCCGTGGTGGTGGTGGACGAAGCCTATGTCGATTTCGGCGCCGAATCGGCGATCTCGCTGATCGCGCGCCATCCGAACCTGCTCGTGGTGCATACGGCATCGAAGGCGCGCTCGCTCGCCGGCATGCGCGTGGGCTTCGCGTTCGGCGATGCGGCGCTGATCGAGGCGCTCAATCGCGTCAAGGACAGCTTCAACTCCTATCCGCTCGACCGGCTCGCCCAGGTGGCGGCGCAGGCGGCATACGAGGATCGCGAGTACTTCGATGCGACCTGCGCGCGCGTGATCGACAGCCGCACGCGACTGACGGCCGCGCTGACGAGCCTCGGCTTCGAGATCGTGCCGTCGGCGGCGAACTTCGTGTTCGCGCGCCACCCGGGCCACGACGCGGGCCAGCTCGCCGCCGCGCTGAAGACGCGCGAGATCTTCGTGCGCCACTTCCGGCTGCCGCGCATCGATCAATATCTGCGCATCACGGTCGGTACCGACGCGGAATGCGAGACGCTGGTCGCCGCGTTGCGCGAACTGATCGGCTGAATACGAGGCTCAAGCGGGCACAGCGCGGGTTATCCACGCACAGGCACGGCGGGCGCCTGTGCGCCCGTTTCGCTGCGTTCGAATCGTCTGGAAAGTATCTGAGAAGAGCGTGAAGCCGGCATCGGCCGGCTTCACGTCAGGATGCGCCGTTCTCGCCCGTGGCGGCGGTCAGCGCATGGTATTTCACCATCAACTGATCCTGCGTTTCCGCATGCTGCGGATCGCGCGGAATGCACTCGACAGGGCAGACCTGCTGGCACTGCGGTTCGTCGAAGTGGCCGACACATTCGGTGCACTTGCCCGGATCGATAACGTAGATGTCCGGACCCATCGAAATCGCGCCGTTCGGGCACTCGGGCTCGCACACGTCGCAATTGATGCACTCGTCGGTAATCATCAAAGCCATACTGGTCTCGCTTCCGCCGGCATCGTGCCGGCACATGCTGCTGGGCCGGCAACGACGCTCTCGCGTCAGGCCGCCGGCCCCTGGCCCATTGCGGCCACTTTTTCCGTCAGCCATTTCTCGACCGACGGGAATACGAACTTGCTGACGTCGCCGCCCAGTTGCGCGATCTCGCGCACGATCGTGCCCGAGATGAACTGGTATTGGTCGGACGGCGTCATAAACATGGTTTCGACATCGGGCAACAGATAGCGGTTCATGCCGGCCATCTGGAACTCGTACTCGAAATCGGACACGGCGCGCAGGCCCCTGACGATCACGCGCGCATTGTTGGTACGCACGAAATCCTTGAGCAGCCCGGTAAAGCCCATCACCTTCACGTTCGGATAATGCCCGAGCACTTCGTTCGCGATCTTCAGGCGCTCTTCGAGCGAGAAAAACGGCTTTTTCGCCCGGCTGTCGGCCACGCCGACGACCAGCGTATCAAAAATGCTCGATGCGCGCCGCACGAGATCCTCGTGCCCGCGCGTCAGCGGATCGAACGTACCCGGGTACACGGCGACTACCATGTCGCTCCTCCTGTGAACTTTCAATAGGGGCCGCAGCAATAGCGATCTCGCGCCGCCGCCATCCTGGGCACACGTCGCGGAACCCGCGCGGCGCCTCGTTTGGAACGCGCATTATTCATCATTTTCGCGTTGCAGCAAATGATAGTGGACGGCGCCGGCCTTGCCGTCGCGCTCGACCCGCCAGCCCGCCAGCGCTTCGTGCCCGGCCGGATCGAGCGGTTCGCCCGCTTCGACGTAGAGATGACCACCGGGAGCGACGAGCTTGACGGCGAGCGCGAGCGCGCGTTCGAACAGCGCGGCATCGTCGAACGGCGGATCGAGGAACACCACGTCGAACGCGCCCGGCGTGAGGCCGGCCGCGAGGCGCAGCGCGTCGGCTTCGGCCACTTCCACCGCGCGCGCCGCCAGCTTCTCGCGGGTCGCGCGCAGTTGCTCGGCCGCGCGCGAATTGCGCTCGACCATGACCACGCTGGCCGCGCCGCGCGAGGCGGCCTCGAAGCCGAGCGCGCCGGTGCCGGCGAACAGGTCGAGGCAGCGGCGGCCGTCCATGTCCTGGCCAAGCCAGTTGAACAGCGTTTCGCGCACGCGGTCGGGCGTCGGGCGCAGGCCGTCGAGATCGAGCACCGGCAACGGCGTGCGTTTCCACTCTCCGCCAATGATGCGGACCGCGTGCGGCTTGCCGCGATTGGCGCTGGAGGACGAGCGGGCGGAGGACGGACGGGGCATACGAAACCGGCTGAAACGGGTAATCGGGGCGGGCCGCTGGCCCGGAACAGGCGCACGTTACCACAGCCGGCTGCGCGCCTCGCCGCTGCCCGCGCGGCGCGCCTGATAAAATCACGCGTTTCGAGCCACCGGCCGAGGCCGGGCCTCCCCGCTCCCCTTCCCCCCAAGCCAGCAGACCATGTTCAGCTTCTTCAAACGATTGATCGGCTCGAAGGCCGACGACGCGTCGCAAGACGCGCCGGCCGACGAGCAGACCGGCGCCCACGCCCCGGCCGCCGAGGCCGCGCCGGACGCGCCGCGGCCTGCCGAGCCCCGTGCTGGTGCGACCCCGGCCACGCCCGCCATGCCGGCCGCTCTGGCGCCTGTCACGGCCCAGCCGGCCGCCCCCGTGGCCCCGGCGCCGCAAGTCGCGCCGCCCGTGGCGAGCACGCCTACGGCCCCCGCACCGCGAGCAGACAGCACCGCCGTCGAAATCGTCCCGCCGCCCGCGCCCGAACCGGCCGCCAAGAAATCGTGGATCGCGCGGTTGCGCTCGGGCCTTTCCAAGACGAGCTCGAACCTGACGAACGTGTTCGTCAGCACCAAGATCGACGAAGACCTCTACGAAGAACTCGAAACCGCGCTGCTGATGTCCGACGCCGGCGTGGACGCCACCGAATACCTGCTCGGCGCGCTGCGCGAGCGCGTCAAGGCGCAGCGCCTGACCGATCCGCAGCAGGTCAAGACGGCGCTGCGCACGCTGCTCGTCGAATTGCTCCAGCCGCTCGAGAAATCGCTGATGCTCGGCCGCGCGCAACCGCTCGTGATGATGATCGCGGGCGTCAACGGCGCGGGCAAGACCACCAGCATCGGCAAGCTGGCCAAGCATCTGCAGAGCTTCGATCAATCGGTGCTGCTGGCCGCCGGCGACACGTTCCGCGCCGCCGCGCGCGAACAGCTCGCGATCTGGGGCGAGCGCAACAACGTCACGGTGGTGCAGCAGGAAAGCGGCGATCCGGCCGCGGTGATCTTCGATGCGGTGGGCGCCGCCCGCGCGCGCAAGATCGACGTGGTGATGGCCGATACGGCCGGCCGCCTGCCGACGCAGTTGCATCTGATGGAAGAACTGCGCAAGGTCAAGCGCGTGGTCGGCAAGGCGCAGGCCGACGCACCGCACGAGGTGCTGCTCGTGATCGACGCGAACACGGGCCAGAACGCGCTCGCACAGGTCAAGGCCTTCGACGACGCACTCGGCCTGACGGGCCTGATCGTCACCAAGCTCGACGGCACCGCGAAGGGCGGCATCCTGGCCGCGATCGCGCGCCAGCGGCCGGTGCCGGTGTACTTCATCGGCGTCGGCGAGAAGGTGGAGGACCTGCAACCGTTCAGCGCCGAGGAATTCGCGGACGCGCTGCTCGGCTGATTCCACGCCGGCAGGTTGTGCCCCCACGAGGACGCCACGGCGTCCTCGTGGCCGTTTACGCGTTACTCGGCGTCCGGCTGCACGTCGGGCGCGGCCGCACGGAACGCGTCGAGCGTCATCGCGTGCGCGTGGATGCGCACGAGCGTCGGATACGGCGCCAGATCGACCTCGAAGCGCTGCGCGTTGTAGATCTGCGGGATCAGGCATAGATCGGCCAGCGTCGGCGTATCGCCATACGACAGCTTGCCGGTGCGCGGATCGCCGGCCAGCCGCGCTTCCAGCGCCGTGAAGCCCTGCTCGATCCAGTGGCGATACCACGCGTTCTTCGCGTCGTCGGGCACCCCGAGCGTGCGCTTCAGGTAGCGCAGCACGCGCAGGTTGTCGAGCGGATGGATCTCGCAGGCGATCTGCAAGGCGATCGCCCGCACATGCGCGCGGTCGGCCGGCGAGCGCGGCAGCAGCGGCGGCTCGGGCACCGTCTCGTCGAGATATTCGATGATCGCGAGCGACTGCTGCAGCGTCGTGTCGCCGTCGACCAGCGTGGGCACCAGCGCATCGGGATTGAGCGCGCGGTAGGCGTCCTGCAACTGCTCGCCACCGCCGCGCAGCATGTGCACGGGGCGATAGTCGAACGGCAGCCCCTTCAGGTGCAGCGCGATGCGCACGCGATACGACGCGGAACTGCGGAAATAGCTGTACAGCTTCATCGGTTGCTCCTCCCGGATGCGATCCGTCATTGTGCCGGCGCGGCGCCGCCGCCGTGCAAGCCGCCGCCGCGCGTTTGCCAGAATGCCGCAAATGCGGTATTCAGTGGGCTTCCCGCCTACCCGGGCCGGCGCGCGCCAATGCCGCGACGCGCCGCCCCCAGCCGCCAAGCCTCGATGACCGACGTCCGCCCCCATTCCGCTCCGACCGAACCGTTTCCGTGCGCCCGCTTCATCAAGGAGATCGGCCGCGGCCCGCACGGCGCCCGCGCGCTGTCGACCGACGACACGTTCGCGCTCTACCAGGCGATGCTCGACGGCCGCGTGTCGGACGTCGAACTCGGCGCGGTGCTGATCGCGTACCGGCTCAAGGGCGAATCGGCCGAGGAACTGGCCGCGATGCTGGCCGCCGCACATGCGTCGTTCGCGCCGCTCGCCGTGCAGTCGGGCGCCTACCGGCCGGTGTCGATTCCGAGCTACAACGGCGCGCGCAAGCAGCCGAACCTGGTACCGCTGCTCGCGCTGCTGCTGGCGCGCGAAGGCGTGCCGGTGCTGGTGCACGGCGTGAGCGTCGATCCGGGCCGCGTGACGAGCGCCGAAATCTTTGCCGAACTGGCGATGCCGGCCGCCGCCACGCCGGCCGAGGCCGAGCGCGATCTGGCCGAACGCCGCACCGCCTTCATGCCGCTCGAGGCGCTCGCGCCGAAGCTCGCCCGCCTGCTCGATCTGCGCCGCGTGCTCGGCGTGCGCAATTCCACGCACACGCTGGTCAAGCTGTTGCAGCCGTTCGCGCCGCTCGGGCTGCGGCTCGTCAACTACACGCACCCGCCGTATCGCGACAGCCTCGCGCAGTTGTTCCGCGAGCACCTCGACGCGGCCGCGGGCGGCGCGCTGCTGGCGCGCGGCACCGAAGGCGAGGCGGTGGCCGATACGCGCCGCCAGGTACAGGTCGACTGGCTGCACGACGGGGTATGCGACACGCTGATCGAACCGGAACGCTCGTCGCTCGATGCCCCGGCCGTCGACCTGCCCGAATCGAAGGACGCGGCGACCACCGCGGCCTGGACGCGCGCCGTGCTGAACGGCGAGACTCCGGTGCCGGACGCACTCGCGCGGCAAATCGGCACGATCCTGCGCGTCGCTCGCATCGCCGGCTAACGGTCGCCCGGCCGCGGCCGGGGGGGGGGGGGGGGGGGGGGGGGGGGGG
>NZ_BAAILN010000137.1:0-298 GCF_054589155.1 Burkholderia sp. 3C | reverse complement strand
GACAGCGAAGCGACATTGCTGTTGGTGGTCGACAGTCCACTGGAAATCGAAGTCACACCCGTCGACAGCGACGAGACATTGCTATTGGTCGTACTGAGTCCGCTGGACAGCGAAGTGACGTTGCTGTTCGTGGAACTCAAGCCCGACGAAAGGGACGTGACGTTGCTGTTCGTCGAGCTCAAACCCGACGAAAGCGAAGTGACGTTGCTCGTCGTGGTCGAAAGCCCGGTAGACAGCGAGCCGACGCTGGTCGAGGTCGAAGAGGACAGCGAAGCGACATTGCTGTTGGTGGTCGACA
>NZ_BAAILN010000136.1:211650-227240 GCF_054589155.1 Burkholderia sp. 3C | reverse complement strand
CGCAGCGGGCCAACGGCAAAGGGCTGGTATTTGCGCTGTTCGATCCGATCGGCATCACGGCGACATTGAACGGCATTCGGAACCGAAAAGCCGGTGAGCTGGCCCACTATCAAAAACAGCATGTGCGCGAACGCTTTGTGGGCGACACGATTTTGGGTTTGAGAAAATCGTTCGAGGATCAGGGCGACGCGGCGTTGTGGACCAAAAAATTCGGCAGCCGCTACGACGCAGCGAAGCTCGATAGCGATCTGATCGCACAACAGAACGTCACGAACGGTTATGACGCGCAGCTGAATGTGTTGGCCGACGACGTGGCGAAGTGGAATGGGGCTTACCGGGAAGATTTGCGCTGGAAAGACTTCGACGAGAAAAATGACGCGTCGATGTGCGACATGCAGGACGCGTTTGCGCAGTGTGTGCTGGGCATGGGCAAAACAAAGGCGGAGTGCGACCTGTGGGACACATGGTTGCTGGCCGAGCCAGACGATCTTCTGGCGCCGCTATGGAAATCGCTTGCGGGTTCCGCACCGGGCCTGTTGACCACCGTGCTGGGTTCGGGGCTGCCCGACATTGGCCGGATGGACAAGATCACCGACACGCTCAAAGGGGCCATCGACGTCAATCAAGACGTGGCCAATCTCGCCGCGAAGATGAAGGAAATGCAAAGCAGGTTCGCGCAAGCGCACGCGAAGTTTGCATCATGGCGGGAGAATCGGGCGCTTGGCGAGTCGCAAGGCCTGATCGGGATGGCTGCGGGTGCGCAATTGATGCGCTTTGCGAAGGTACATCCGGCCGAGTTTGAAAAGGTCGGCTATTACCTGATGATGATCATGACCTCGACGACGACGATTGCGTTCGATAGCCAGACGTTGATCGTGAATAGCGTGAACGATCTGGTGATGAAGATGTATCGCGCGGTGCGCCCGCCAACAGACGCACCGTTGAAGGTAGTGAGCGCAGCCGGGCAAGCCAGCAAGCGGACCTTTGTGGCGAGTGCGGAAGGGGCGGTTCAAGTCATCGAGACGCAGGTGATCGAGCGAAGGATGGCTTTGGGTATGTGGTTGCCGGCCGAGGCGGTGGAGAGTGAGGCAGTCAAGGCGGTGCCGAAGGCAATGCCGTTGCTGACGGAGGCGCAGAAGGTCAATCCGTTCGAGAAAGTGCTGGATCTGACGAGATCGAGGTTGTCGTGGGTCGGGTTTGTGCTGGCGTGTCTGAATATGACGAGCGCGAGCATGACGCTTGCGAACACGACGGCGGGTGATTCGCTCGATGCGCGGAATAGCGTGTGGGCGGGGTTTACGTCGGGTTCGTTGCTGTTGCTGGCCGCTTCGTTTGAATTGTCTGTGAAGGCATTAGAAAAAGGCTTTATCAATCGCTTCCTTTGGATGAATGCAAAGCAGGTGACGCTTGCGGGCGGACTGTTGGGAGCGTTTTCGACTGCTGCCGAAGGGGTGCAGATGTTTTATAAATATCGTGATCGGCAGTCGGTGGGGAATACGGAGGCGGCGGGCGATTATTTAAGTTCATTTATGTATTTTTCGATTGGGGCGGTTTCCTCATTTGGTGGCGCATTAGCTGCCGGTTATGCCGCGAACGTATTTGTCGGAGCGTTGTCTTTACTCGAGCCAGTAGGAGCCGTCGCCTTCGCTCTGATTCCGGTCGGTGGCTGGATTATCGCCGGCATGCTTTTTATCGGTGCGGGCTGCTATTTCGCGTATCAAGCGGGTGTCGAGACCAGCACACCGTTGCAGGACTGGGTCGCCCAAAGCCACTACGGAACCGCACCGAGTCGATACTTGGATCCTGCGAAGGAAATGAATGAGTTGCGCGATGCGCTGTATGCGTACAGCCTGGAAACCGACTGGGTGGCCGCGCCATTCGTTTTGGGGTTGGGGCAGGTGGGACCAAACGGCTTCGATACGGTGCGCTTCACGCTGACCTTGCCCGGGGCGAGTACGTTGAGCGTGATTCGTTGCGCCATCTCGATCAAATCGCGTTCGAGTAGCCAGATTATCTTCAACGAAGAGGTTCATCCTACCGCTGCGTTTAAAGGTGGTTTGATGGATCCGCATATGCCGGAAATGAAGGCGATGCCGACTGGCCCGAAGAAGCCGATGACGTTTTACTGGGACGAAGTGCCTCGGCTGCGTAAGACTGCATCAGGGAGTTACCAATATAGCGGCGTGCTGCGCGTGGATCCGTGGCAGTACACCAGCGCGTCAATTGATCTGCTGTACCACCCCGATCCGGCAGATCCCCAGTTTGTGATTCCGAGTTCGGGTAATCCAGTCACGGTAACGCGTAGCGCGATCACGGATATCTCTTTGATGCCGATCGTGATGTGAGGGGAAGTCAAGTGAATACGATAGACAAGAAAGGCGGTAAATGGGCTAAGCGGATGCGCAAGATGGGCACGTATGGCCCGCTGGATCGTGCGTTGCGGCGGTGGCGTTTCCTGGGTTCGGTGCGTTCGAGCACCGGTGTGAGACCGAATGGCGATGCGATGGTATATCGGATGAACGAGACCACGTTGGAAATTGGCCAAGGAGTCAATACCTTTAAGGGAATGATGGGGTTTGCTGGATTTATTTTTTTTTGGTTTTCCATATTCACAACATACGTCACGATAAGTACTGTTTCTGAATTTGGGCCGCCAAGTATTTTTAGAATTATCTTTCATGGAGCGGTGTCAGTTTTTTTTATTTTTATGGGATTATTGTGTTTGTCGGTTTTTACCAATGATTTTTTCGGCTACACCGACGCCCTGCTCCGCTTCGATCGCGTGCACCGCAAAGTCTGGATGTTCGTTGGCACGCGCGAGCCCATCGAGCTGGATTGGGACCGCCTGAAGCCCGTATCGCAAAGCGTCACGCCCTCGGCGGGGAACATCAATACATTCCGCGCCGTGTTGCTGGTCGATCTCGACGCGGACGGCGACGTGAAATTCGAAGGCCGCTTCCCGCGTATCGCAAGCCTCGGGCAGACGGCATTGAATGAGCAAGAGGCGATTGGCCAGTACGAATACGTGCGCCAGTTCATGGAAAACGGCCCACACGGTTTGCCGCTATGCAAAACGTACCTGGAACACCGCAGCAATTTTCGGACGATGGTGGGATTCGGCGCGCTGGACCAGATCCGTGCTTATCCGGCGAGCGATGAAGACAATCATCTCAAGAAGATTGTGTTGGCGACGTTGTTCTGGAGCGTGATGAGCTGCGCGTTTCTACCGTTCTCGATGTCAACCTGGCTGGCGTACCGCCTCAATCGTGTGCCCAAATGGCCAGCCCGAATCGAAGCCTATGCGGCAGAAGGCGGCCCGCTACATCCGCCCGAGGGTGCGCACTCGCTGAATCGATCGATTATCTGGCGAGAGGTGCCGTTCATCGTGCTGTGGCTCGGCACCGCGTTCAGTGTGTATGGGTGGGTTGCCTCGCATTTCATTGGATGAGTTCTGTGAATGTTTCACGCTGTCTTTGCCCGAGGGCGAGCACGTCGAGAGCGATTTGTTGCGCTATCTCGATCAAATCGCGTTCGGGTAGCCAGATTATATTCAACGAAGATGTTCGCCCCGCCGTTACGTTTAAAGATGGCCCAGAAAATCACCGAAACATAAGCTCAAATCCGCAGTGCGAATAAAATCTAAGCCCCCTGCCCCCCCATCCGGAACGCCGCCGTCAACTCGCGCAGCGTATGCGCCTGATCGGCCAGCGCCGTGGCCGCCGCCGCGCTTTCCTCGACAAGCGCCGCGTTCTGCTGCGTGACCTGATCCATCTGCGTGATCGCCAGCCCGACCTGCTGGATGCCGTCGCTCTGCTCGCCCGAGGCCTGCGCGATCTCGGTGACGATGCGGGTGACGCGGTCGATGGCGGTGTCGATCTGCGCCATCGTCGTGCCAGTGTCCTGGATCAAGCCGGCGCCGGCCTCGACGCGCGAGGTCGCCTCGGCGATCAGCGCGCCGATCTCGCGCGCCGCCGTGGCCGAGCGCTGCGCGAGGCTGCGCACCTCGCCGGCCACCACCGCGAAGCCGCGCCCTTCCTCGCCGGCCCGCGCGGCTTCCACCGCCGCGTTCAGCGCCAGGATGTTGGTCTGGAACGCGATGCCCTCGATCGTGCCGATGATGCCGGTCATGCGCGCCGAGCCGGTGTGGATCGCGCGCATCGTCTCGATCATGGTGCCGACCGCCTCGCGCCCGCGCCCGGCCAGCTCGGCCGCGCTGCGCGCCAGCTCGCTGGCCTGGCCCGCGTTGTCGGCGTTCTGGTTGACGGTCGCCGTCAGTTGCTCCATCGCGGAGGCCGTCTCGCTGAGCGACGCCGCCTGCTCCTCGGTGCGCTGCGACAAATCCTGATTGCCGGCCGCGATCTGCTGGGTCGCGCCGGCAATCGCCTGCGACCCCGAACGCACGGCCGCCACCGTGGCGGCAAGGCTGGCCTGCATGCCGGCCAGCGAACGCAGCAGCGTGGCCATTTCGTCGTTCGAGCGGATCTCGACGCGGGTGGTCAGGTCGCCCGCCGCAATCGCCTCGAACTGCCGCATCGCCGAGGCCAGCGGCGTCATGATCGCGCGCCGCAACGCGCGCCAACCGAACCACGACACCACCAGCGCCAGCACCAGGCTGGCGATGCAGATCGCCATCAGCACGTGAAAGCGCGCATCCGAATGCCGCCCGGCCGCGCTCGACTGCCGGTCGAGATAATCCTCGAGCGCGCCCTGGCTCGCGTTCATGGCAGTGTAGAGGCCGATCAGTTGCTGCGCGCGTTGTGCGTCCATCCAGCCGGTGTTGCCGCTGCGGATCGCCGCGATCAACTGATCGATCGCATCGCGACGCACGGCGGCGCGCTTGGCGTCGAGGTCGTCGGTTAACGCGGCCAACTCGGGCGATTTGGGCAGCGCGCGAAAGCGTTTCCACCCGTTGTCCGAATCAATCAGCAGCGCGGCGGCGCGATCCAGTTGCGGCACGAGCTGTGGCGATTGCGGGTTCGCGATCGCCCAATCCAGCCCGAAGCGCGCGCGCGACATGGCCGTGTTCGATTTGCCGAGCGCCACGGCCGAGGCGTAATAGACGTCATACGCTTCGTGCTGCGAACGATTGCTGGCGTTCATGCCGGCGATGCCGATGCCGCCCGTGACGATCAGCAGCAGCGCGAGAAACAGCACGATCGCGGCGATCCGGGCATTGAGGGTGAAGTGTTTCATCGTCGGGGTGAAGGGGGGAGGAATGGCGTGCCCGGCGCACGCGCAGGCCAGCGCCCGCCGCCGCGCACGATCGGCGGCAACGGCGGGCGCGAGCTACGTCAGCTTTTTCGGTCGGTCATGAACTGGCCTTCCGGCGCCTTCGCCTCGACCTGACGGCGCGTATGGCCGTCGAGGCCGCCGTCGACGGCCCATTCGGCGAACACGGTCGGGCCAGGCTCGAAATCGCGCGGCTGCCAATCGGGCGTGAGTTGATCCTCGTCGGCGTAGTACTCGATCAGCCCGCCGGCCGGGTTCTTGAAGTACCAGAAATACGCCGACGAGACCGGATGCCGCCCCGGCCCGAGCTGCGTTTGCCAGCCGCAGCGGCTGATGTGCAGGCCGCCGCCGAACACCTCGTGGATGTCGCGCACGGTGAACGCCACGTGATTGAGGCCCTTCTTGCCGTTCGGCAGCGCCAGCAGAAAGATGTCGTGATGGCCGCCGTGCGGCGCGCAACGCATGAACGCGCCGCGCTCCGGGTAGCGATCCGACATCTCGAAGCCGAGCCGTTCCTCGTAGAAGCGCTGCTGCTCGGCCAGGCAGTTCGTGAAGAACACCACGTGGCCCACCTCGACCGGCTCGGCGTGGTCGTACACCGGGCTCGGCGTATCGACGCGCAGCGGCGCCTCGCCCCACACGTTCGACGGCGAACCCTTCACGTCGATGGCGCGCTTGCGCGTGACTTCCACGCGAATCGCCATGCCGGCCGGATCGGTGCAGCCCACGGCCGCGTCGGTCGCGTAGTAACCGGGCGCACCGGCCAGGCGCTCGCGGTACAGCGCGAGATCGGCCGCGTTCGCCACGCCCCAGGTCACTTCACGCAGCGTCGGGCCTGCCTCGAAAGCCGGCGGCAGCGACGGGTCGTCGGCCTTCACGGCCAGCACCGTGCAGCCGTTCAGCGTTTCAAAGCGCGCGCGGCCGGCGTCGTGCGCGACCTCGCGCATGCCCCAGTCGGAAAAGAAACGGCGGCAGGTATCGAGATCGTCGACGCCGTAGGTGATCTGTTCGATGCCCAGAATCGTCATGTTGCCTTGCCCCTTTAGTTCGCCCACGCCAGCGGCGCGTCGTTCAAGCCCCAATAGAGGCTCTTCTGCTGCATGTACTCGCGAATCCCGAGCCGGCCCTTCTCGCGGCCCATGCCGCTGTCCTTCCAGCCCGAGAACGGCGTGGAGATCGAGAACAGCTTGTAGGTGTTGATCCACACGGTGCCGGCTTCCAGCGCGCGCGCCACGCGCCAGGCGCGCTTGTAGTCGCGCGTCCAGATGCCGGCGGCCAGGCCGAACACGCTTTCGTTGGCCTCGGCCAGCAGCGCGGCCTCGTCGTCGAACGGCATCGCCACCAGCACCGGCCCGAAGATTTCCTCCTGGCAGATGCGCGCGCTATTGCCCAAGCCTTCGAGAATTGTCGGCTGATAAAAATAACCGTGCTCGCGCCCCTCGCCCACCGGGCGCTCGCCGCCGCACAGCAGGCGCCCGCCCTCTTCCAGCCCGATCGCCACGTAGCGCTCGACCGATTCTCGATGCTTGGCGGTGATCAGCGGCCCCATCTGCGTGCCCGGCAGCGACGGATCGCCGACCCGCAGCTCGCGCGCCTTCGCCACCAGCCGCCGCATGAATTCCGCGTAGATCGGGCGCTCGACGAACAGCCGCGAACCGGCGATGCACGCCTCGCCCGACGAACTGAAGATGCCGTACAGCACGCCGTTGACAGCGTGATCGAGATCGGCGTCGGCGAACACGATGGTGGGCGACTTGCCGCCCAGCTCCAGCGACACCGGCATCAGCTTCTCGGCGGCGATGCGCGCGATGCCGCGCCCGACGTCCGTGCCGCCGGTAAACGACACCTTCTTGACGAGCGGATGACGCACCAGCACATCGCCGATCACCGAGCCCTTGCCGGGCAGCACGCTCAGCACACCCGGCGGCACGCCGGCTTCCTCGCAGATGCGGGCCAGCGCGAGCGAGGCCAGCGGCGTGACTTCGGCCGGCTTGAGCACCACCGCGTTGCCGCCCGCCAGCGCCGGCGCGAGCTTCTGCGCGTCGGAGGCGATCGGCGAATTCCACGGCGTGATGGCCGCGATCACGCCGATCGGCTCATGCACGCTCATCGTCAGGTAATCGCCGCGCGAGGGTGTCAGTTCTTCGTCGAGCGTTTCGAGGCAGGCCCCGTAATAGCGGAACGTATTGGCGGCGCTCGCCACCAGCGCGCGTGTCTCGCCGATCGGCTTGCCGTTGTCGCGGCGCTGCAACTGCGCGAGCGCTTCGTGGCGCGCCGTGATCAGGTCGGCGATGCGGTACAGCACCAGCGCGCGCTGATGCGGCTTGAGGCCGGCCCAATCCGCGCGGCGCCAGGCCAGGTCGGCGGCTTCCACGGCGTCGCGCGCATCGTCGGCGTCGGCCGTGGTGATTTCCGCGTTGACCGAGCCGTCGGCCGGATACCGGCTCGCGAACACGGCGCCGCGGCCGCGCTTCCACACGCCGCCGACGAAGATCTCGTCGGTCGGCACGAGCGTGGCGATGATGTCCTTGTCTGACATGTCGGGCTTCCTCGTTCAGATCACACAATGGGCCGCGCGGTTACGCAGCGCGCGAATCGCGCTGAATGCCGTCAGCGCGGAGGTTTTCGGGTTGTCGGGCAGCGGCTTGCCGCACATTTCCAGCGACATCTCGCCGAACGCGCCGGTGGCGACGATGCGGTGCACGTTGCGCGTGACCTGCGGATCGGCAATCAAACGCACGCGCGTGTGGTCGAGGCCCAGGCCCGCCAGCGCGACGGTGGCCGCCACGTTGGCGTTCTTCGGGTACAGCCGCGCGGCGTCGCGCGCGCTGCCTTCGAAGATCACGCGGGCCTCGGTGAGCGCGTGCAGGTCGCACACCGCCTCGGCCGGCGTGCCGAGCCAGCCCACCGGCGGCTTGCGGCCGGTGTACTGCACGTCGTCGAGGCCGCCTTCCTTGGCCGACGCGAGCGCGTCGATGCCGCCGATCGCGCCCGACAGCAGCGAGACGGTGGCATTGCCCTCGGTGGCCGCCAATTCCAGCGCTTCGAGCAGCGCCAGGTCGGACAGCGCGCCGATCGACGCCACCACGCAATCGGTGCCGGCCTTCAGCAGCGGCACCACGTGATCGATCAGCGCGCCGTGGCCCGCGCATTCGAGCGCGAAACGCGGGCGGTGCGCGAGCGCCGCGACCGAGCTGACCACGTCGACCTCGGGGCCGGTGATGGCGCGCACCATGTCCCGCTGATGCTCGGGCACCACCACCTGCGCCACGCGCACCAGCGGGTCGGCCGCGACGGCGCGATACACCGTCTGCCCGATCGCGCCGAAGCCGATCATCGCCACCTCGATGCGGCGGCCGGGCGACACCGCGGAATCACGCATGTTGGGGCTCCTCTTTCTTGACCGGCGGGCCGGCGAACGCGGTGGCGAACGAGCCGATCGACAGCATGTCCACCTCGACCATCACCGGGCCGCTGGCCGCCATGCCCTCGCGGATCACGGCCTCGGCCTGATCGAGCGACGAGATGCGGTAGTGGGTCAGGCCGAAGCTCGCGCAGAACTGCGCGAACTCGGGCTGGTGCAGTTGCACGTAGCAGCGGCGGCCGCCGTATTGCGCGTCCTGGATGTTGCGGATCACGCCGTAGCACTGATCGTTCATCAGCACGATCATCACGTTGGCGTTTTCCTGCACGGCCGTGACCAGTTCGCCGACGTTGACCATCAGGCCGCCGTCGCCCACCAGGCTGACCGTTTTGGCGGCGGCGTTGGCGAGCGCCGCGCCGATCGCCATCTGCACGCCCTGCCCGATGCCGCCGCCCAGCGCATGCACGCCCGCGCGCGGCTCGAAGATCTTCAGCATGCGGTTGCCCCACGTGCTGTTCGAGATCGTCACGTCGCGCACCCAGTTGAAATCGCGGCCCACGGCCTGCTGCAGCGCCTCGACCAACTGGCGATACGGGCCGAGGCCCTTGCCGGTTTCGGCCACGGCCACTTCGCGCACCGCCGCGAGATCCTGCGCGAACGCCGGATCGACGTTCAGGCGGCCTTCGAGACGCGTGGCCAGTTCGTCGAGAATGGCGGCCGCATCGCCGTGCACGAACTGCGTGTTGCGATAGCCGCGGTTGTCGGCCAGCGCGTCGGCGTCGATGCGGTACAGCGGCTGCGGCAGCGCGAGCTTGTACTTCAGCGTTTCGTTGCCGCGCAGGCGCGAGCCCACCACCAGCATCGCGTCGCAAGTGCGATAGAACGCCTCGACGCTCGGCTGCACGTTGAACGCGCCGAGCGTGGCCGGATGATCTTCCGGCAGCACGCCGCGACCCTGCACGCTGGTCACCACGCCGAAACCGAGCCTGACGAGCCGCTCGACCTGCGCGCGCGCATGGCGGGCGCCGCCGCCGAGCCACAACAGCGGGCGCTTGGCCGATGCGAGCGCCTCGGCCAGTTGCTCGACGCGTTGCGTATCGTGGGTCGGCAGGCTCACGTGCGGCGCGCTGAGATCGGCCGGCCATTCGATCAGGGCGGCCTGGATGTCGATCGGAATCTCGACGCTGACCGGGCCGCTCGGCGCGGTTTGCGCCACGCGCACGGCTTCGCGCACGATCGACAGCGCCGTCTCGACCGAACGCACGCGATAGGCGGCTTTCGAAATCGACGACAGCATCGTGAGTTGGTCGGGCGCTTCGTGGATGTAGGCCAGATCCTGATCGAGATACTGCGTCTCGATCTGCCCGGTGATGTGCAGCAGCGCGGTGCCGGCGGTCAGCGCCTCGACCATCGCGCCGGCCGCATTGCCCGCCGCCGTGCCGGTGCTAGTGAACGCCACGCCGAGCCCGCCCGACACACGCGCCAGGCCGTCGGCCATGTTCAGCGCGCCGGCTTCGCCGCGCGCGCCGACATAGCGGATGTTGCCGCGCGTGTTGATCGCGTCGAGGATCGGCATGTTGTGAATCGAGATCACACCGAAAGCGGTCTGCACGCCGCATTGTTCGAGAAAAGCGGCGATCAGTTCGCCGACGGTCGTGGTATTAGACATGACGTGCAACGCCTCCAGAAACATCGATATGGCTGCCGGTCGTGTAGGACGACAGCGGCGTGGCCAGATAAAAAAGCGCTTGTGCGGCTTCTTCGGGGCGGCCGAAACGGCCGAGCGGAATCTTCTTTTGACGCGCGAGTTCGCCGGTCCAGTCGTCCCAGCTCTGGCCCGGCTGCGCCTGCGCCTCGTAGCGGCGGCGCCACTGCCCCGATTCGACGATGCCGATCAGGATCGAGTTGACGCGCACGCGGCGCGGTGCGAGCTCCACGGCCAGCGACTTGACGAGGTTCAGCACGCCGGCGCGCGCCGACGAGGTGGCCACCATGTGCGGCTCGGGTTGCAGCGCGAGCAGCGAGTTGACGCAGACGATCGCGCCGGCGGCCGCTTCGAGCATCGGCAGGAACGCCCGCGTGGGGCGCACGATGCTGAAATACTTGAGGTCGAGTTCTTCGCGCCAGGCGTCGTCGCTGGTATCGGCGAAGGTGGACACGCGGCCCTGCCCGGCGTTGTTCACGAGCATGTCGGCGCGGCCGAACGCGGCCTGCACCGCTTCGGCGAAGCGCGCGACGTCGTCCGCATCGAGCACGTCGCAACGCGCGGCCAGCAGCTTCGCGTCGGGGAAGGCATCGCGCAGCGCGCGCTCGGCGTCGGCCAGCCGGCCGGCGTCGCGGCCGCAGAGGGCCACCGATGCACCCGCCTGCAGGAACAGCCGCGCGGTGGCGAGGCCGATGCCGGACGAGCCGCCCGTCACCACGGCCACCTGCCCTGTGAGGTCGATCTGAATCATTTAGATTTCCAAAGCGTTCATGAAGCGTTGTTCCGCCGGCGGCCGGTAGTTGAGCCGCAGCGAGAGTTGATGCGCGGTGGCCCGCACCTGCTCGATCAGCCCGCTGGCCGGCAGCGTGGTGTCGAAATGGGCGCGCGGCACCGTGGCGGTCACCACCGCGACGATCCGCCCCGCGTCGCCGAACACCGGCGCGCTGACCACCGAGATGCCGTGCTCGAACGACGATTCGCTGGTGGCGTAGCCTTGCTCGGCGTCGGCGCGTGCACGCTCGAACAGTTCCTCGACGGTGCCCGGCGTGTGCTGCGTGAAGCGTTGCAGCGTGAGCCCGGCGTACAGCGCGCGCAGTTCGTCGAGCGTCAGGTCGCCCATCAGCACCTGGCCGTGGGTGGTGGCGTGCGCCGGCAAGCGCGTGCCCACGTTCACCTTGACCGCGCTGAACGCGGGCGCGTGGCTCTGCGCCTTCGCGACGAACACCACGTCGCGGCCATCGCGAATCACGATATGCGTGGACAGGCCCGTGCTGTCGCGCAAGGCCTCGATCAGCGGCAGACCGAGGTCGGTCAGCTCCAGCGAACTGAGGTATTCGAAGCCGAGCCTCAGGATCGCCACGCCGAGCCGGTAATTGCGCTCGCCGTTGGCGCGCTCCAGAAAGCCCAGCGATTCGAGCGTCTGCAGCAGCCGGAACACCGTGGTGCGCGGAATGCCGAGCCGGCGCGACAGTTCGGGCGCGCCGAGGATCGGCTCATGCGCCGAGAATTCGGTCAGGATGCGCAGGCCGCGATCGAGGCCCGGCACCAGGTAGTTGATCTCGCCCGGCCCTTCGATGGCGGCCGGTGCGCGCTCGGTCGATGCCGGCGTCATGCGTTCGTCTCCCGGTGGTGCTGCGATCGGTGCTGTGATTCATTTGCTTCGCACTGCTTGGCGAATGCGTCGATCAGCGTGGTGTAGGCGTCGGGCGACTCGATATAACCGGCGTGGCCCGCGCCCGGAATGGTTTGCAACGGCACGCCGGCCGCCTGTGCGATGCGTGCGCAGGCCTCGGGCGGCGTGATGCCGTCCTGCGCGCCGACCGCCACCGCGATGCGGCCACGGTATTGCGCCACGTCGGCGGCCAGATCGGCATTGGCGAGCAGGTGCGTGGCCTGCGCGTAGCCTGCCGGCACGATGCGCGCCATGTTCCAGCGCACCCACTGCCGCGCCGGCTCGCTCGCGTGCGGCGACAGCATGTTCGCGCTGCGTTGGTCGGCCAGCCCTTGCGGGCCGAGTTCGGTCAGCATCGCGAGGCGGCTGTCGCGCTTTTGCGTGCGAACGGCTTCGCTCGCCGCACCGTAACCACCGGCAGGCGACAGCAGCAGCAGCCCCGCCACGCGGCCCGGATGCGATGCCGCGAAACGCCCCGCGACGATCGCGCCGAGCGAATGTGCGACCAGCACGCAGCGCGCGATGCCCAGCGCATCGAGCCAGCCTGCCAGCGCCTCGGCGTAATCCGCGGCGTGCGGCGAAGCCGGGCCGACCGGTGTCGATTCGCCATAGCCCGGCGCATCCCAGGCCAGCACGCGGCGCGCGGCGCCGAGCGCCTCGAACTGCTGCACCCACGACGCCGCGCCCGAGCCGATGCCGTGCAGCAGCACCACCGGCAAGGCTTCGGCGCGATCCGCGCCGGCCTCGCGATACCCGATGGCGCGCGACGGCGCGACGTCGATCCGGCGCTCGGCAAACGCCGCGAGCCGATCGCCGAACGCTGGCAGGCTGTGCTGGTCGTGCATGGGCGGCCTCTTATTTCGCGAGTTCGCGCTTGATCTTCGCGAGCGGCGAATCGGGCGGATAGGTCGGCGTGACCGGCTTCGGCGAACCGAGCATCACGCACATCAGCGCGTCCTCCTCGCCGACGTTGATTTCCGTGCGATAGACACCCGGCGGCACCGAAATCAGATCGCGCTCGCCCAGCACCGATTCCCAGGTCTCGCCGTCGCGCTCGCAGACCACCTTCATCTTGCCGCGCAGCACGAAGAAGATTTCTTCGACATCCATATGAATGTGGCTCGGGCCGATGTTGCCGGCCGGAATCACCATCGTCGAGAACGTGAAGCCGCCGGCCGGCACCGTGTTGACGTCCTTCGCGACACCGGTGCCGCCGGTGCCGACGTAGCGCATCTGCGCGCGGCGGTATTTCGGGTCGTAGTCGGCCTGGAACTTCAGCGCGTCCCAGTCGTAGCGGCGCGTGGCGAAGCGCGCGACGCGCGCCTCCATCCACTGCTCGAAGCTCGCGTCGGCGGGCTGGTCCCACGATTTACGTTCGATATCGGCATCGGCCATCTTCATTCTCCAAATAGGCTCGCGCAGCGGCGAGCGTCAGTTCATTACAAAGCCGCCGTTGACCGGCAGCACCTGGCCCGTCAGATAGCGCGCGGCGTCGGACAACAGGAACAGCACCGGCCCGGTCACGTCCGCGGGCACCTGGGCACGCGAGATCGCGCGGCCCTGCTGGTAATGCGCGTGGCGCTCGGCAGGCACGTATTCGGTGGCTTCGACTTCGGTCAAGCCCGGCGCGACGGCGTTCACGGTGATGCCATGCGCGCCGAACTCGCGCGCCAGCGAACGCGTCATCGCGATCACCGCGCCCTTGCTGGCGACGTAGGCGAGCAGCTTCGGCGCACCCCACAGCGCCGTGTCCGAGGCGATGTTGACGACCGCCGCGCTCGCCGATTCGCGCAGGTACGGCAGCGTCTCGACGCACATGCGCCAGGTGCCGCGCACGTTCACGTTCATCACGGCGTCCCACGTTTCGAGGCTCAATTCCTCGGCAAAGCGGCCGCCCGAATTGGTGATCGCGGCGTTGTTGACGAGCGCATCCACGCCGCCCAGCCGTTGCGCGGCGGTGGCGACGAACGCCTGGATGCTGGCGTCATCGCTCAGATCGAGCGCGACGAACTGCACGCGGCTGCCGAGCCGCTCGGCAAGCTGCTGGCCTTCGTCGTGCAGCACATCGCCGAACACCACGTTCGCGCCGGCCGCGGCCAGCGCCTCGACGAACGCCGCGCCCAGACCGCGCGCGCCGCCCGTGACGATCACGCGCCGGTTGTCGAGCCTTGCATCGGTGTCGCGACAGGTTGGGAGATTCATCGTTCCCCTCCGTTCATTTGTTCCACATAAGGAACAGTGGTTTATATGTGGTCATTATAAGGTTGCCGGCCACGGGTCAAAAAGAAATTTGGCGGCATCAGGGAAAACACTAGCGTGCCAGCGCGTATCGTTATAAAACCCCTTCCTGCAAGGATCGAAAGCAATCTGTTGCATCGAGACGAATTCGGGTAAGCCCGAGCACCAAGCTTTTTTTGTCCACGCTCGCATCTCATTATAATTTCCATAGGAGATACGTTGTTCCTTATATGAAACAAACAAGGCAAGCAGGAACATGCATTTCCGCGACGTGGCACGCCGACTATTTGCGTTGGCGGCGCGTCGCCCCACCAGGCTCTATCGAACGACCATATCTATTAGGAGTACGGACTGTGAAGCGCATCATTGCTGCCGGGGTGGCAGGTCTTGTGGTTAGCGCGACGGCGTCGGCGCAGAGCAGCGTCACGCTGTACGGCAGCCTCGACGCGGGGGTGGCCTATATCAGCAACGTCGCCGGGCATGCGAAGTGGGAAGAGGAGCAAGGCAACACGCAGCCCGACCGCTGGGGCCTGACCGGCACGGAGGATCTCGGCAGCGGCTGGCGCGCGGTGTTCAAGCTCGAAAACGGCTTCTATACGAACACCGGCAGCTTCGCGAAGGCGGGCACCCTGTTCAATCGTCAGGCCTATGTCGGCTTGAGCCAGAACCGCGTCGGCACGCTGACGCTC
Organism: Burkholderia sp. 3C; assembly: GCF_054589155.1. NCBI lineage: Bacteria > Pseudomonadati > Pseudomonadota > Betaproteobacteria > Burkholderiales > Burkholderiaceae > Burkholderia > Burkholderia sp. 3C. Next base: position 212,343 of record NZ_BAAILN010000136.1, on the reverse strand, counting down.
GGCCACCAGACGCCGTTCAACTTCGACGTGCTCGGGCCGTTCAGCACGGCGTATCAGGGGCAGAGCTGGTTTGCGTTCCACCCGGGCAATATCGACGAGCTGGCCGACACGGGCATCGTGCCGTTCGACAACTCGGTGAAGTTCCGGTCGGTGGATTACTACGGCTTCAGCGTGGGCGCGATGATGGGCCTCGGCAACACCACCAACTTCGCAACAGGCCGCAACTACGGCCTGACGCTGACCTATGCGCATGGGGGGCTCAAGGCCGGCGCGGTGTACTCGAACGAGAGCAATCGCACGCCGTCGATCGTCACCACCGGCATCACGAGCTTCCAGGGCGTGGCGGCCGCCAACTACACGGCGGCCAAGGTCGAGAACATGGGCGCGGGCTTGTCCTACCAGATCGGCAAGCTGCTGCTGCACGGCGTGTATACGCACGTGAAACTGCAATCGGCGGGCTTCTCGGATATCTACCAGAGCTACGACGTGGGCGCGAACTATCTGGTCACGCCGTTCAACAACGTCGGGGGCGGGGTGTCCACCACCACGCTGTCGGGCCGCCGCTGGACGCTGCTCGAGATCGGCGACACCTACTCGCTCTCCAAGAGCACCCAGTTGTACGTGAACGTGATGGTCGAGCACGCGAACAGCAATGCGAACGCGGCGTTCTTCACGGCCGGCGTATCGGGCGGA
>NZ_BAAILN010000136.1:198049-211509 GCF_054589155.1 Burkholderia sp. 3C | reverse complement strand
GAGGTTTCGGCCTCGCCGCGCGCCGTTGTTGCGTTCAGACGTGCGCGTAGGACCGGGTGGGATCGCCGATGCGCGGCCGGTAGTTGAGGCGCGACGACAGGTCGAGCGCCGCCTGGCAGGTGCGCGCCACGAGCGGCACGCGTTCGGCCTCGCCGATGTCCGAGCGCGGCACCGTGACGGTCAGCGCCGCAACGATGCGGCCGGTGTGATCGCGCACCGGCGCGCTGATCGCGGAAATGCCGCGTTCGAACGAGGCCTCGCTCAACGCGTAGCCCTGCGCCGCCGTCGCGCGAATGCGCTGATACAGATCATCCACGGTGGCCGGCGTGCGCTCGGTGAAGCGCGACAGCTCGCGCTCCGGATACAGGCTGCGCAACTCGGCCAGCGTCAGGTCGCCCATCAGCACCTGGCCGTGCACCGTGGCATGCGCGGGCAGCCGCGTGCCGACATGCACCTTGACCGAGCTGAACATCGGATCGCGCGTCTGCGCCTTGGCGACGAATACCACGTCGCGCTGGTCGCGAATCAGCAGATGCGCGCTGAAGCCGGTGTCGTCGCGCAGCCAGTCGAGCACCGGCTGGCCGAAATCGGTCAGTTCGAGCGAGTTCAGATATTCGAAGCCGAGCCGCAGGATCGCCACGCCGAGCCGGTAATGGCGGTCGCCCGGCGCGCGTTCGAGAAAGCCGAGCGATTCGAGCGTCTGCAGCAGCCGGAACGTCGTGGTGCGCGGAATGCCGATGCGCTTGGACAATTCCGGCGCGCCCAGGATCGGCTCGCGCGAGGAGAATTCGGCCAGGATCCGCAGCCCGCGTTCGAGGCCCGGCACCGAATAGGACGATCCTGCGCCCGAGGCGGCGCCGGCTTCGTCATCGGCTTCGGCCGGGGCGTCGAGCGACGCATCGAGGGAAGAATCGGGAGTGTCCGGCACGGCTTTGACGTCGTGCGTCTGATCGGCGCGGGGCCGTTTTGCAGTGCCTGGAGGGGTTGCTCGCGCCATGATCGGCAAGATTGGGTAGGAAAGATGACAGATGATAGCGCGAAGGCCCGGCCGGCCGGAATTCCGGCCCTATCGCGTTCGTGCCGCGTTCGTGCCGCGCGCCGCCGCGCCTGTCATCTTCCTGTCCTGCTGCCGCTGCCTCAGAGGTCGAGCACCAGCTTCTCGCCCTTGCAGCCCGACACGCAGATCATCATGACCTGGTTGCTCGCGCGCTCCGACGCACTGAGCACCGAATCGCGATGATCGGGGCACCCGGACAGCACGCGCGTTTCGCACGAGCCGCAGATCCCTTCCATGCAGCTGTGATCGACCTTTACGCCGGCCGCCAGCAGCGAATCGAGCAGCGATTGCCCCGCCGCCACCTCCACCACCTGCTTGCTGCGCGCCAGCTCGACCTGATAGCCGTGGCTGGCCGCCGGCGCGGCCTGCGGGGCCGCCGCGAAGCGCTCCACGTGGCGGTTCGCGATGCCAGTTGCTTCGCAGGCCTGATCGAATGCGTCGAGCATCGGCGCGGGGCCGCAGCAATACACGTGCGCACCGGCCGGCGCCTCGGCCAGATACGCCTTCAGGTCGGCCGGGCCGCCCTGCTCGTCGTCGAAATGCACGCGCAACGCGCCGCCGAGGCCGCGCAGCTCGTCGAGGAACGCCGCGTGATCGGCGCTGCGCGCGCAATACAGCATCTGCACCGGGCGGCCCAGTTCGAGCAGCCGGCGGTACATGCACAGAATCGGCGTGACGCCGATGCCGCCCGCGATCAGCACGCTGTGCGAGGCGGTTTCGTCGAGCGCGAACAGGTTGCGCGGCGCCGACAGCGGCACGTGCATGCCCACGCGGAAATTCTCGTGGATGAAGCGCGAGCCGCCGCGCCCCTTCGGGTCCACCTGCACGCCCACCACGTAGCGGTGCGTCTCGCTGCCCGGATTGAGCAGCGAATAGCTGCGCACCAGCCCGCTCGCCAGATGCAGGTCGATGTGCGCCCCCGCCTCGAACGCCGTGAAGCGTTCGCCGCGCGGCGGCACCAGTTCGATGCTCATGATGCCCGTGGCCTCGTGGCGCAGCGTGCGCACGATGGCCGTGTGGGCCGGTTGATTGCTCATCTTCGCGTCTCTCGCGTCTCTCGTGTTGCTTTATCGCGTTGCTTTACCGTGCCGCGGCCCGGGCGATGCCGAGCCGCGCGCATGCCTCGATCTCGACACGCAATTCCGGAAACACCAGCCCCGATACCTCGACCAGCGTCGAGCACGGATACGGCGCGCCTTGCGCCGCCTGCGAGGCGAAGAATTCCCGGCGCGCGCGGCCGACTTCCGCCTTGTCGGCGATGTCCGTCACGTACACCACGAGCTTGTAGATACCGCCGAGGTGCCCGCCGGCCGCTTCCACCAGCGCGCGGATCTTCTCCAGCACCACCAGCGTCTGCTCGTAGGTGGACAGCCCGCCTGCCGCCGCCAGCGTGGCCGGATGCGCCGTCATGCCCGACAGGATGATGTCGTCGCCGATCACCAGCGCGTTGCTCCAGGTGGCGCCCGAGGCTTCCGGCACCGCCTCGCAACGCACCGGCGTCGGCGCGTTCTGCGCCACGTTCACCGCGCCGCCCCGTTCTCGATCTGCTGCTTCGCGAGGTTGCGCAGATGCCGGCGTAGCCGCACGATGCCCATGTCGTGCTGATACAGATGCTCGTTCTGGTTCGCGTCCGGCTCCATGTATTCGAGGATCTCGCGATCCTGTTCGAGCACGGCCCAATGGCGCGCTTCGAGACGGTTGCGATACAGGAAGCGCCAGGTGTCGCGCTGCCAGCCGTCGACCTTGCGCACGCGCCAGTGGAACACCGCCGCCAGGTTCGGGCCGATCGGCGTGTAGCTGCCGATGATGATGAAGTTGCCGCCGGGGCCGCCCGTCTTCGGATACGGAATTTCGAGGCGCATCCAGTGCAGGCCCGTGTCGGCCCATTCGGTCCAGTCGAAGTTCACGTCGCGCTGGCCAACCTTCTCGAACACGAAGCCGCGCTCCGTGTCGCGAATCGTGAACGTGGCGCTGATCTCGCCCTCGGCCATCGAATGCGACTGCTTGTGCAGATACGCGCCGTGCATCGGGTCCATCACGTTGTCGAGCACGAAGCGGTAATCGCCCTTCCACTCCGTGTAGCAGAGGAACGACGAGAATTCGGCGCCCGTCAGTTCCTCGGGCAGCACCAGCGGCGGCGGCTCGTCGACGTTCTCGGCCGAGTTGTACAGAAACAGCGCGCCGGCGGCCTCGCGCACGTGGAACGAGCGCGCGCCGCGCGAGCCTTCGAGCTTGCAGCCCGGGCTGCCCGGCACCGACGTGACCACGCCGTCGCAACGCACATGCACGCCGTGATAGCCGCACTGGATGCGATCGCCGAGCACCACGCCGCGCGAGAGCGGCGCGCCGCGATGCGGGCAGTGATCCTCCAGCGCGTAGGGCGTGCCGTCCACGTCGCGCCAGAACACGAGCTTGCGGCCCAGGCGGCGCAGCGATACCGGCTCTTGCTTGACGAACGACGACGGGCAGATCGGGTACCAGAGATTCTGCAGGCCGCGTTGCAGCGTGCTGTCGATATCGTCTTTCTGATCCGTATTCATGGGGTTCTCCGAATGGTTATTGGGCCAGGCGCGCGATCTCGGTGCGGAAGTTGTCTTCCGTCCACGCTTCGGCGTTCTGCGCACGCGGCCCGAATTCGTTCAGGTAAGCCACCAGTTCCGGCAGCGCCGTGATGCCCTTCCCGAACGCGCGTTCGATCGCGTCGCCGAGCAGGTTTTCGTATTGCGTCGGGGGACGCTGCCGCGCTTGATGCGGCTCCAGATATCGATCCATCATTGGCCTCCATTGCGAACCCGTTCACGAATCCGTTCGCGAACAGGCAAAAAATCGTAAGCGGGGTAGCACTCGGTGCGGAACACGCCCCACGCCGAGCGCTCCAGTTCCACGTTGACCAGCGGCAGCAGCCGCGGCGGCACTTCGAGCGTCACGATCTGGCCGAAGCCCATCGCCACCGTCCAGGAGACGATGCGAACGCCCTCCGGCGGAAAGCGCTCCCACCAGTCGGCTTGCTTCAGCCGGGACTGGATGGCATCGAGGTTGTTCGATTGGTCATGGCGCAGGAACACGGTCAGCAGCACCGCTTCCTGGGAAGTGTCGGACGTCACGGCTTGGCTCCTGGTTGCAGGGGAATCAGTTTTCGAGCTGTTCGAGCACCTGGCCCTTGGTCTCGATGCCAAGCAGGTGAATGACCATCGCGGCGAGCAGCAGCACCGCGCCGAACGCGTAGAACGCGACGCTGATGTTGGTGGTCAGCGTTTTCGACACCAGCGCCGGCGCGGCAATCGCGGCCACCTTGAGCCAGGCGCTGCCGACGCCGCAGCCGAGCGCACGCACGCTGGTCGGATACAGCTCCGGCGTGTAGACATAGGCGGTGATGAAACCGCAGCCGAGCAGGCCGAACGACAGCGCGCAGAACGTGCCGACCACGTACACCGAGCTGTCATGGAACACGGCCGCGCAGAACAGCGCGATCGCGCACAACAGGAACGACACGTTGATCACCGGCTTGCGGCCCACCTTGTCGACCACCAGCGCGCAGATCAGCGAACCGATCACGCCGAGCACCGAGGCGCCCACCGTCAGGTTCAGCGCGAGCTGCAACGGCGCGTGGTAGACCACCTTGTAGATGGTCGGCAGCCAGGTCAGCAGGCCATACTGGATCACGCCGCAGGTCATCCACAGCATCGCCACGGCGACCGTGCGCTTGAGATACAGCGGCCCGAACAGATCGCGCACGGTGCGCTTCGGATGCTTGACCGCGGTTTGCGCGTGCGCCACCGCATCGGAGGCCTGCAACGGCGGCAGCGGCTGCTTCACGCTGGCCTCGAAGGCCGAGATCGACACGGCGGCCTCGGTCATGCGGCCGCGTTGCCCGAGCCAGCGCGGCGATTCGGGCACCAGCCGGCGCAGCACGAAGAACAGCACCAGCGGAATGCCGCCGATGAAATAGATCACTTCCCAGCCCAGCACCGGCACCAGCCACGCGCCCAGCGCGTTCGCCACCAGCAGGCCGATCGGGAAGATGATTTCGTAGAGCAGCACGAAGCGGCCACGGCCGTGCGCACGCGTGATCTCGCTGATGTAGGCGGCCGCCACCGGCAGCTCGCCGCCCAGCCCCACGCCCTGCACCGCCCGCAACGCGACGAACGCCGCATACGACGGCGCGAAGCCGCACGCAATGCTGGTGATGCCGATGATCCCCGAGCTCCACGCGATCGTCCGCACGCGCCCGTAGCGCTCGGCGAGCGCCGGGAACAGCAGCGCGCCGATCAACTGGCCGATCGAGCCGGCCGCGATCAGAAACGCGATCTGCGACGGCGCGAGGCCCCATTTCGCGATCAGCATCGGCAGCGTCGCCGCGATGGCGATCACGTCGAAGCCGTCGAAGAACGTCGCGCAGCCGATCAGCACCCGCGCCCTCACCTGCATCGCATTGCCCGGCAGCCGCTCCATGCGCGCCACGATGCCGCCCATGGTCAGACGGTCCGACGCGCCGGCGTTGCCGGCCCCTGCTGCACTGTCCACCCCGACCTTCATGTCCATAGGTTTACATCGCCAAGTTGCGGTTGAACGGCTATCGATATGTTCTGGCGGCTTTTGTTCCGCCTAAGGAACAACGATTCGTATATGGTTAATTTTAAGCCACGCACTCGGCTGGAAAAAAATGATTTCGCAGCGCTAAGGGAAAATACTGACACGTCGCGCCAGCAGCTTGCCAGCAGGCCGCAAAGGCCGTTCCTTGCAAATACCCGACACCAAAAAGCATTGCGATCAAAATAAAAAGTCCCGAGAATTCGACACGTTCAATTTCTATACATCATGTTCATTTTTGAACATAACGTGGAGCAGCGACATGTTGAAGATCGGTATTTCGGGCGGCGGGATCGGCGGGCTGGCGGCGGCCATCGCCCTGGCGCGGGGCGGCCACGCGGTCACCGTGTTCGAACAGGCCGATGCGTTCGGCCGGGTCGGCGCGGACATCAACCTGACGCCGAACGCGGTGCGTGCGCTCGACGGCCTGGGCATCGGCGCGCGGCTGCGCGAGACGGCGGCCCGCCCGTGCGCGCGCATCAGCCGGACCTGGGACACCGGCGCCGTCACCTCGCACCTGGCGATGTCCGACGAGGCCGAGCGCCAGTACGGCGCGCCGCAACTGACGATGCATCGCGCCGACGTGGTCAACGCGCTGGTGCAGGCGATCCCGGCCGAGCGGCTGCGGCTCGGCGCGCGCGTGGCCGGTTTCGCGCGGCGCGAGGCGGGCGGATCGACGGGCGAGTCGACGGGTGGCTCGATCGCACTGGCCGACGGCAGCCGCCATGAGTTCGACCTGATCGTGGGCGCGGACGGCATCCATTCCCGCGTGCGCGAATTCCTGTTCGGCGAGGACCGGCCGCAATTCACCGGCGTGGTGTCGTACCGCGCGGTGGTGCCGGTCGAGCGCATCGCGGGCGACGACGTGGGCGCGTTCGTCAAATGGTGGGGGCCGGCGCCCGAATCGCAGATCGTCACGTTCCCGCTGAACCGCGGGCGCGACGTGTTCATCTTTGCGACCACGGCCCAGCCCGACTGGACCCACGAATCGTGGACCGCGCCCGGCGACCCCGACGCGCTGCGCGACGCCTACCGGCACTTCCACGCCGACGCGCGCGCGCTGCTCGCGGCCTGCGACACCGTGCTCGCCTCGGCGCTGTACGTGCGCGATCCGCTGCCGCAATGGAGCCGCGACGGCTTCACGCTGCTCGGCGACGCCTGCCATCCGATGATGCCGTTCATGGCGCAGGGCGCGGGCATGGCGATCGAGGATGCGGTGGTGCTGTCGCGCGCGCTCGACGCGGCCACGCCGGCCACGCTGGCCGCCGCGCTGGAACGTTATGAAACCGCGCGGCGCGAGCGCACCGCGCGCATCCAGATCGGCTCGCGCGGCAACAACTGGCTCAAGGAAGGCGGCAATGCCGATTGGGTCTACGGCTACGATGCGTGGGGCGTTCCTCTGGCATGATGTCGGACCTTTCGCCACGCCCTCTGCCTGCCCGCCATGACCGCATCACAGCAACGCCCCGCTGACGCCTCCGGCGCCGTCGAACGCGCGCTGAACCTGCTGCGCTACATCGCCGAAGGCGGCTCCACGCGCAACATCAGCGAGGCCGCGCGCCGGATCGGCGTCAACCGCATCACGCTGATGCGCCTGCTCGCCACACTGGAGCAGGCCGGCATGCTGGTGGCCGAGGCGGACGGGCACCGGCTCGGTCTGCCGTTCCTGACGCTCGCCTCGGCCGCGCTCGGCTCGTCGAGCCTGATCGCGCGGGCGCGCGAGGTGCTGCCGGGCGTGGCCGCCTCGACGCGGATGTCCACTTATCTGGTGGTGCGCGAGCAGCACGAGATTGTTTACTGGCTCGCGGAAATGCCGGATACGCCGCTGGTCAGCCAGATTCGCGTGGGCAGCCGGCTGCCGGCCTATCGCGCCACGCCGGGGCTGGTCATGCTGGCGCGGCTCGACGCGGAACAGGTCGAGCAGATGTGCGCCACGGCATGGCACGAGGCCGACGCGCCCGACTGGGCCGCGCTGGCCGCGCGATTGCAGCAGGTTCGCGCCGAAGGCTGCGCCTGGAGCCATTCGGCGCTCGAGGCCGGCATCGATTCCTGCGCCGCGCCGATCGTCGATCGCGACGGCAAGGTGCTGGCGGCGTTGAGCATCGCCGGCCCATCGCAGATGTTCGCGCATCGGCCCGGCCATTCGGCCTGGCTGGCCGATCAGTTGAAGGCGGCCGCGCAGCAGATCGCGCGGCTCGTGGTCTGAGCGGCGCGCTGCCGGCTGCGTCGTATCAAGCAGAACGAAACGATCGCGGCCGGCGCGCCGCCCCTCCCCTCAGAACGCGTAACGCATGCCCGCGAACACGCTGCGCCCCTCGCCCGGATAGAAGATCGCCGTGCTCGACGCGGTGCGCGCGTCGGCGATGGTGCTGACATCGGACACATAGCGCTTGTTCGCCAGATTGCGCACATCGAGGTAGATCGACAGCCCGTTGCGGAAATCCATCCCCGCCTGCACGCCGAACACGGTGTAGCCCGGCACGCGCAGCGTGTTGGCGTCGTCGGCCCAGCCGCCCGACGGCACCCAGTCGACGCTGGCCGACAGATGGAAGCCGTTCGGCCGCGAGTAGCCGAGCACCGCGCGCAGCACGTTCAGCGGCACGCCGGCGATACGGTTCGAGCCGTATTGCGGATCGTCCTTGAAGCGGAAATCGCTGAGGTTCCAGACACCCGACAGCGTGATGCGGTCGCCCGCGCCCTTGCGCGTCACATCGCGCCAGACATCGACCGACGCGCCCGCCTCGATACCCTGCAGCACCGTCTTGTTCGCGTTGAACGTGGCGGCCGGGATGTCGGGGTTGGTCGTGTATTGCAGCAACTGGTCGCGCACCAGCGAACGGTAGGCGGTCAGGTCCCAGCTCAGGCGGTCGCGCGTGCCGCGCGTGCCGAGTTCGAGCGTCCACGCGTGCTGGGCCGCCAGCGGCGTGAAGCGCGTGGTGGTGGCGAAGGTCTGCGAGAGGTCGGTGAAATCGGGCACGTCCTGGCTGCGCGTGATGTCGACGAAGGCCTGCACGTCGCGCTGCGGCTGCCAGAGCAGGCCGAGCTTCGGGTTCAGGCCGCTGTACGACGCGCGCGTGGATTTGTAGGCCGGATCGGTGGCCAGGCCGCCGTTGTCCACGTATTCGCGCACCGAGTGCAGCGCCTTCACGCCCGTCATCAGCGCCACGGTCGGCAGGAAGAACAGCCGGTTTTCCACGTAGGCCTCGTAGTTGAAGGCGGTTTGCGTGGAATCGAGCGTCTGCGCGCCGCGCTCGCCGTTGACGTTCACGTACTGGTTCGCCTGGGTGCGCCCGCCGAAGAAGCGCGCGCCGACGATCAGTTCGTCGCGCATGCCGGCCAGCGTCGGATGCGCGATGAAGCGCGGCGCGAAGCCGTAGGTCCAGCCGTCCTGATCGAGCGCCTGGAAGATCGGGTGATAGAGGCTCTTGTGGATCGCCCAGGTATCGAACTGCAACTGGCCGGCGTCGAGTTGCACGGTGGTGCGGTTGGCGATCCGCTCGGTGCGCGTGTTGCGCGCCTGATCGCCCGACAGCGCGCTCGGCGCGGCGGCGGTCGGGTTGTGCAGCGCGTCCGACAGCGACAGCGAACCGGGCAGCTTCTGATCCACCACGTACGCGCCGACATAGAAGCGCGTTTCCACGCTCGGGCTGAAGCGGTAGCCCACGTTCGCGTTGAATTGCTCGTATTGGCCGCGTTCGTGGTCGCGCCAGCCGTCGGCGTGATTGACGCTGAAGCTGGCGAGAAAATCGAGCGGGCCGATCACGCGCGAGACCTGGGCGCTGGTGCGCAGCGTGCCGTAGCTGCCGCCTTCGATGCGCACGATGTTCGGCGCCTGCGCCGTGTAGGCGGTGGGCGTGACGAAGTTGATCGCGCCGCCCAGCGTGGACGCGCCGTATTGCAGGCCGTTGCCGCCCTTGTAGACCTCGGTGGCCTGCAACGCGAGCGGATCGATCTGGTAGTAGTCGCCGCTGCCGTCGGCGAGGTTGGTCGGGATGCCGTCCTGCAGGATGTCGAGGCCGCGCGCGTGGTAGCCGCGCGCAATGCCCGAGCCGCGAATCGACAGGCGCAGCTCCTGCCCGTAGCGATTCTCGACGAACACGCCCGGCACGTCCTTCAGCACGTCGCGCAGCGTGAACGCGTAGCGGTCGGCGTAGGACGACGCATCGACGAAACCGACCGAGCCGACCGTCTGGTCGAGGCGGCGCTTCAGCGAGCGCGTGCTCAAGGCGGTGGGCGAGACGTCGGTGTCGGTGCTTGCCTTGACGGCGACCGGGGCGAGCGTCACGGGGGTGGCAGAGTCGGGCGAGGCGGGTTCAACGGCGCTCGCGGACAACGCGGAGACGGCGGACAACACGCCGGCGACGGCGGCGGCAATACGGGATGGTCGAATCATGTTCATTGGTCTGATTGGCGAGTGAGGCCGCGCGGCGCGCCGTGCCATCGGCGAACGGACACGTGCGGCCCATGTCGCAGCCCGGCGCGCGCGGCGGCGCTGCCACGCGAATGCGCGAGCAAGCGGGCCAAACGGGCCAAGCAGGCCAAAACGGCACGGCAAGGCTGCGACGATCAAGGTCGATCGGGATCGACACGCCCCCCGGCGTGTCGCGATAGGCCACCGATACGCGCCGATCGCGCGCGCGGGCGGCGGCGGCTCAGTGGGCCGTGCGCATCGCGCGCCCGAACACCAGCCGGTCGGCCAGCCAGACGGCCACAATCGTCGCCCCCATCATCGGAAACACGATGCCGAGCAGCACCAGCCCGGCGATCCAGCCGCGCATCGGCGGCCGCTCGCGTTCGCGCAACGGCGCGCCGAGCGTGAGCGCGGGCCGCCGCTTCCACCACATCACGAAGCCGGTCACGGCCATCGCGGCGAGGCCCAACGAAATCGCGGCGCAGATCAATTGATTGGCCAGCCCGAAATAGCGCCCCATGTGCAGTGCCGTACCGTACGACACGCCCTGCGCCACCGCGCCGTAATCGGCGTAACGGATGTCGCGCAGCGTCCGGCCGCTGTACTGGTCGATGGAGAGGGTGCGTTCGGCCTTCGGATCGGCCGGGAAGTACGACGCCGTGAACACGCCGTCGGGCGTGGCCGGCAGGGCCAGCGTGTAGCCGCTCATCACGCCCAGCGCGGCGACCTTCGCGATCGCCGCGTCGATCGTCAGCGCTGGCGTGGCGGCGGCCGGCGCCGATTCGGGCACCGGCACGTTGCCGACCGCCCAGGGCGTCTGCGGCAGCGGCAGGTCGTCCATCACCATGCCGGGCATCGAATCGTCAGCGTGCGCGTGGTGCATCGCGTGTTCCGATGACGCCGCCGCCGCTGGCTGCACGCCGGGCCGAAGCGAGCGCAGCCCGCTGTCGCCCCACGCGCCCGGCGGCGAACCGAGGTTCGCGCTGGTGGCGAGTGCCTTGAACTGCTTGCCCCACGAACCCGTCCACGGCAGGCCGCTCAATACGAACGCCACCGCGCCGAGCGCGAGCCAGATGCCGAGCACCGCATGCACGCTCTTCCACAACGGCCTCCCGCGCAGGCGCAGGTCGGGCGCGAACGCGCGGCGCAGCCGGCCCGGCTCGCGCGGCCACCACAGCGCCACGCCGGTGCCGATCATGACGAGCGTCCAGCAGGCGGCCAGTTCCATCAGCAGCTCGCCCGGCTTGCCGAGCAGCAGCTTGCGATGCAGCATCCGGTCGACCTGCATGAAGCGGTCGTCCACGCCGAGCGTGCCGAGCACCGTGCCGTCGTACGGGTTGACGTAGACGCTTTCGCGCGCCCCGGTCGGCAGGCGGAACACGAACTCGGCGCTGCGATCCGGCGCGCGGTTCACTTCCACCGATACGGGCTTCGAACCGGCCGGCAGCGCGGTCGAGGCGCGCTGCAACAACCGGTCGGCGTCGAGCCTGGGCGTGGCTTGCGGCGTGACGATCAGCCGATGCGGATAGAGCAGCGGCTCGATCTGCGGCTGGAAGCAGTACAGCGTGCCGGTGATCGCGAGGATCACCAGGAACGGCATCACGAACAGCCCGGCATAGAAATGCCAGCGCCACAGCGTGCGGTAGCCGGCTTGCGGAGAACGGGGGGACGCAAGGCGTCCGAGGGAGGTCGACATACGCTGGGTTCCTCGTCGTCGTGGCGGCGCGGCCCGGCTTGCGATGCGGCAGCCAGGCGGCGCGACGGCCGGCGGCCCGCGCCATGCGAGCCTCGACAGCATTCAGGAGTCCGCTTCGATGAAGCGAAGCGGGAAGACGCACGCACGCGCGCACCGGCACCGGCACCGGCCGGCACGGCGTGGCAATGAGGGAATGCTCAGGAAAACGAAGGAGGCGCGCGGGAGGGAGGACGATCGCCGATCGTCAGGCGCACGACCGCGCGCGCAACGGGGCGCGGCCAGCTTTGCCGCGCGACGGCGGCGGGGAACAACAGCACCAGCAGCAGGCTCGCCGTGAGCGCCGTCAGCAGCGCGCCGCTGAACGGGCAGAGGTCGCCGCCGTTCGTGTTGTTCTGCTGGCTGCCCGAATCGTCGTGACCGTGGTGCGGCAGCAGGCTGACCAGGGCAAACGCATCGTTGGCCGGCGTGATCGACGCCTGCGCGCCGAAATCGGCCGTCGGCGCGGACGCGCCGAGCACGAGCGGCCCATGCCCCGAACACAGCACCACCGCGCCCGCATCCGGTCCGTCCGGAGCGAGCATCACGGCGCCCGAGAGCAGCGCGCGAGACAGCAGCACGGCCAGGATCAGGCCCCACAGCAAGCGTGTCGCGACGCCGCTTCGCAGCAGAAAGTGGCGAAGTGCGTTCATGGCGCGCGATTGTAACCCCCGCCGACGGGCCGCGTGAAGCCGTCGCCGTGCGATCGCCGGCATCACCGCAACGGCAATTGCTTGGAAGTCCTTGACAATCGGCGCGGGCCATCATGCGACATCTCGTCGCGTGGCAACGCGTACGCGGAACCCGGCTACAATACGCCCCGCCATGAATCGACTCCGCCATCTGCTGGCGCAGCGCGCGAATCATCCGCTCCTGTCGGCGCTGATTCTCTGCGTGCTTGCGTTCCGCCTGATCCTGCCAGCCGGTCTGATGCTCGACACGAGCGCGGACAGCGGCGCGGCCGGGCTCGCGATCTGCAGCGGCCATGGCCCGCTCGACCTGACGTCGGCCGCCACACAAGCAGCCGACGATCTGTCCCGCGCCCTCACCCAAAGCCCCGATTCGCACCACGCGCGCGGCAGCGCCCACGGCGAGCTGTGCCCGTTCAGCGCGTCGCTGGCCAGCGCCATCACGCTGGCGGTGCTGGTGGCCGTGTTGTGGAACGGCCTCGGCGTGGTGGCACGCCGTGCCGCCCCGCGCATCGTGCGGTTCCGGCCGCCTCCCGCGCACGCCCGCCCCGGCGCGCGCGCCCCGCCCCGCTTCGTTCCCGCCTGACGCGACGCCGATCCGCCGCGTGCCTTCGTGCGGGCGCCGGGTCACGTGCCGCCGTTTCCGCTCGCCCTTCAACGCCCGGCCTCGATGACCGGTAGCGGTAGCGCAAGCGGCACGCCCACGGCCCGTCGCGTCTGTGCGGTTTCCATCGTTTCGTTCTCCCAAACGCTTCGCGTCAACCCCGCGAGGCGCGACGGCGCACGCTCGCCTCGGCGTTCCAGCGTCCCGACGCCCAAGCGAGCACACGACGCAACGCCGAAACCGCCATCACCGGCCACAGCGCAGGCCATGCAGCCGCGCGCGCCGTTCCTGTCCGCTTTCGATCCGCCCGACCCGACATGAAGTCCTATCCGCTTTCCGCGACCGCTGCCACCCTGGCCGCACTGACCGCATTGCCG
>NZ_BAAILN010000136.1:195977-197905 GCF_054589155.1 Burkholderia sp. 3C | reverse complement strand
CGGCCGGCCGCGACACCGCGCTGCGCCGCGTGCAGGACACCGGCAGCCACCTCGGCCTCACACCGCTCGAAACACCGGCCAGCGTCGAGCTGATCGACCGCGCCACGCTGGACACGCGCGGCGACGCCTCGATCATCGATGCGATGAGCCGCGCCGCCGGCATCGCCGCCTCGCCCCATCCGGGCAACGGCAATGCCGAGCTGTCGGCGCGCGGCTTCGTGGGCGCGTCGTCGGTCACGCAACTGTTCGACGGCGTGCGCCCCTACGGCGCGATCGGTGCGACCTACCCGTTCGATACCTGGTCGGTCGATCACATCGACGTGCTGCGCGGCCCGGCCTCGGTGATCTACGGCGAAGGCGCGATCGGCGGCGTGGTCAACATCGTGCCGAAGAAGCCGACGCGCACGCCGATCGAGAACGAACTGCAGGTGGGCATCGGCACCGAACGCACCGCGCGCGCCGCGTTCGGCAGCGGCGGCGCGATCAACGACCGCCTGTCGTACCGCTTCGACATCAGCGGCAACCGCTCGGCGAACTGGGTCGATGCGGGCAACTCGCGCAATCTTTCCGTGTCGGGCGCGTTGCGCTACGACGTCACGCCCGACCTGTCGATCACGGCCTCGTACGCGCAAGGCTACCAGCAGCCGATGCGCTATTTCGGCGTGCCGCTCGTCAACGGCGCGCTCGACACGGCACTGCTTAAGAAGAACTACAACGTCGGCGACAGCCTGATTTCGTTCCGCGACAGTTGGGCCACGCTGACGGCCAACTGGCAGCCCACCGAGCAACTGAACGTGACGAGCACGTTCTACCGGATGAAGAGCAACCGCCACTGGAAGGATGCGGAGTACTACACGTTCCAGCCGGCCAGCGGCCTGATCGCGCGCAGCAGCTACACGGAAATCTTCCACGACCAGCAGCAGTTCGGCAATGTGACCACCGCCACCGTCGACAGCAGCGTGCTCGGCCATCGCAACACGTTCTCGGCCGGCTTCGAGTTCAATCACACCACGTTCACGCACACCAACAACTCGCCGTATTCGGGCAGCTCGCTGGTCGATCCGTTCGCGTTCGATCCGGGCAGCTTCATCAACACGGCGGGCACGCTGCCGAAATACGATTCGCAGGCCAACCAGTACGCGCTGTTCGCCGAGGACCGCCTCAAGCTCACGTCGCGCTGGTCGGTGGTGGGCGGGCTGCGCTACGACCATGCCAGCGTCAACCGCGACGATCTCGTCAACGGCGGCAGCTTCACGCGGGTTTATGCGAACACCGGCTGGCGGCTCGGCACCGTCTACGACATCGCGCCGAACTTCACCGTGTACGGCCAGTATTCGGTGGCGGCCGACCCGGTCAGCTCGCTGCTGATGCTCAATTCGTCGAGCGCCAACTACAAGCTCGCCACCGGCCGGCAGATCGAGATCGGCTTCAAGCAATCGCTGCTCGACGGCCGCGCCGAGTGGACGCTGGCCGCCTACCGGATCGTCAAGGACAACCTGGTGGCCGCCGATCCGCAGAATCCAAACCAGTCGATCCAGATCGGCCAGCAATCGTCGCGCGGCATCGAGGCGAGCTTCGGCGCGCAGGTCACGCGCGATCTGCGCGTGGATGCGAACGTCGCGGTGCTGCGCGCGAAATACGACGATTTCACCGAGCAAAGCGGCGGCGCGCTGGTCTCGCGCGACGGCAACGTGCCGGCCTCGGTGCCGCAGCGCCTGGCGAACCTGTGGGTGAGCTGGCGCTTCGCGCCCGAATGGACCGGCATCGGCGGCCTGCGCTACGTGGGCAAGCGCTATGCCGATACGGCGAACCAGTTGTCGATGGCCTCGTACACCACCGTGGATCTGGCGCTCGCCTGGAAGCCGCGCAAGGACACCACGATCACGGCCCGCGCCTACAACGTGTTCAACCGGCACTACGTGGAAAGC
>NZ_BAAILN010000136.1:181002-195844 GCF_054589155.1 Burkholderia sp. 3C | reverse complement strand
TCAACTACAAGTTCTGAACGCACGGCGGGCGGGCGCAGCGCCGCCCGCCGTGCGTTCGGCGCTGCGCGTCAGAACGCATGCGTGATGCCGACGCGCGCCACGATCTGCTGCGCGCTCGACGATTGCCCGGCCGAGCCGAGCACATAAGCGCCATCGAGCGGCGTGCCCGCGCCGCCACTCGCGCGCTGGTAAGCCACCTGCGAATACACGCCGGTGCGCTTGGACAGCGCGTACTGCGCCATCAACCCCACCTGGTTCCAGTGCAGCGATGCGTCGCCACCACCCGTGGCCAAGTGCGCGCGCGTGTATGTATACATCGCACCGACGAACAAGTTCGGCTGCACGTAGACCTTCGCGTTCGCCTCGATATTGTCGAAACGCAGTTGCGACACGCCCGTGCCCAGGTCCCCCACGTACAGCGACGACACGGGCTGCTGCACCGTCACGTGCGTATACACCAGCCCGAATGTCGCCGGCCCGATGCCGTAGTTCGCGCCGATCCCGTAGATCTTCTGGTTGCCCGCGACGAAATCCATGTCGTCGGGCGCGACGCTGCCGCCCGGCGTGGTGCCCGGCGTGCCGAGATCCTCGTACACCGCGCCGATCGTCAGCGTGTTCCAGGCGTAGCTCAACCCGGCGCCGATCGCGCGGTTGCGCGCGAAGTTGCCGGCCTGATTGCCGAAACCGTACAGCGCGGTGGCCGTCAGCCCGTGGTACGCCGCGCTCGTGAACTTGACCGCGTTGTTGGCATGGAACGACGCATCGGTGTTGTCGTTGTCGAACGGATGCGCGAACAGGTAGCCGGCCCAACTGCCGTTGGCCGTCAGCGGCGCGATCGTGTCGGCCACCGTGTCGAACTGCCGCCCGAGCGTCAGCGTGCCGTATGCGTCCGATTGCAGGCCCACGTACGACTGGTAGCCGAACACGCGATCGCCGTAATAGAAGCGCCCGTTGTCCACCTGGAAGCCGCTTTCGAGATCGAAGATCGCGTGCAGCCCGCCGCCGAGATCCTCGTTGCCCTTGATGCCCCAGCGGCTCGTGACGAGATCCACGCTGGTCTGCTGCCAGGCCGCATGGCCGCCCGCGTTGCTGGTGAAATTGATGCCCTCGTCGAGCACGCCGAACAAGGTCACGCTGCTCTGCGCCTGCGCGCCATACGACACGCACAGGCAGGCGAGCGCCGCCGCAGCCTTCAGTTTCATTCGTTATCCTATATAGATGGATGACGGCTTGCGCCGCTATCGATCGAATCCAGCGCGCGGGGTGTCGAGCCCCGCCGCGTTCAATGCAGGCCGAGCGCGCTGTCGCTGGCCTCGATCGCGGCCGCTTCGGCACGCGCGTCGAGCCGGCGCCACGGCAGCAAATAGACGATCGTCGCAACCGCCAAGCCCACCGCCCATGCGATGTCCACGCCGCCGAGCCGCGCCGCGAGCGGGCCGCTATACACGCCCGGCAGCACGAAGAACGGCACCGAGGCCACGAAGCCCGCCGCGTACGACACGAGCCCGCGCACGCCCCACGCGCCGTAGATGCCGTCGGCCGTGAACAGATGCGTGATCGCGTAGCGGCCGCGCCGCACGAAGAAGTAATCGACGAGATTGACGGCCGTCCACGGTGCGAGCAGGTACAGCATCATGGTCAGCGCCGCGAACAGGATGTCGATGGCGTTGCCGGTCAGCAGCATCGAGATCGTCACCCACACCGCCGTGAGCAGCACCAGCGTGACGATGCGGATCGTGCGCGTGGGCTTGACGGCGCGGAACGAATCGACGCCGGTGATCAGCGTCAGCATCGCGCTGTAGTTGTTCAGGCCCATGGTGGCGACCATCGCGCCGATCGACATGATGGAGATCAGCGCGCCGAAGCCGTGGAAGATCGCGTTGCCGGCCTCGTTCAGCGCGATCAGGCCGTCGGACGCGCCAAGCCGCGACGCCAGCCACGCGCCGAGCGCGATCAGCCACACCGCCGACGAGGATGCCCCCGCGAACACCGCGCCGATGATCGCGCGCGGCCGGGTGCTGCGTGGCAGATATCGCGAGTAGTCCGACACATACGGCGCATACGTGATGTTGTAGCTGGCGCTGGCCGCGAACTGCGAGGCGAACGCCACCAGGCTGAACGCACCCGCGTGCGCGGCCTTGGGCGGCACGCCGCCGAACAGGATCGCCACCGTCAGCACGAGGTACAGCGGCAGGCTCAGGTACAGCATCCATTTGAACGCGCGGTGCAGCCAGTCGTGGCCGTACACGGCCAGGAACAGCGCGAACAGCGCCGTGGCCAGCGTGATCGCCACCGGCGACCAGCCGAAGATCGCATGCAGGCCGCTGGCCATCAGCACCACGTCCACCACGTTGAACGCGATGAACGTGAACGCCGTGGCCAGCAACACCACCACCACGCCGCGATAGCCGAACTGCGCACGCGACTGGACCATCTGCGGCAGGCCGAGATGCGCGCCCTGCGACGCATGGAACGCCATGAACAGCGTGCCGAACAGAATGCCGAGCGTGCCCGACAGGATCGTCCAGCCCAGCGACAAGCCCATGCCCGGCCCGACGAAACCGATCGCGATCGTGAAGAACTGGAAGTTGCCGAGGAACCAGAACGGCCCCTGGTCGAGCACCCTGCCGTGCCGCTCGCTGTCGGGCACATAGTCGATCGAGCGCGTCTCGATCGTGGAGAAACGCGGTGCCTCGTGCGCTGCCGCGCTGCCGAGGTCCGCCGTGCCGGGATGTTCCATGGGGAATCCTTGTTCAGTTGTCCTGATGCCGGATGGCGTTGAATGACGCTTTGCCGGAACGGGTTCAGGCACTGCCGCCGGGCTGCGGCGCCGGCGACAGATGTTCATGCACGGCGAGCCAGCGCTGGCCGGCGCGCGCGAACACGATGGTTTCGCGTTCGTCGAGCGTGTCCTGCCCGGCATGGGTGCGCAGCGTGGTGCGCACGGCGTGCGTGAAGATCGCCACGCCGTCGCCGGCCAGTTGCACGGCGCGATCGCGCGATTCGCAGCCGAGCACCGCGAAGCCGTCGTCGCGCTCCCATTCGCGCCAGCGCGCCGCGTAGGCCTCGCGCGAACGCAGCGGCGCATCGACGTGATGGAACACGAAGCTGGCCTCGGGCGCGAACGCCGCGAAATAGGCCTCGCGATCGTGCCGGCCGAACGCATCGATCAACGCATCGGCGGCGGCCATCACCTGTTGTTCGGTCGGATTCATCGGGGCGTTCCTGGTGGTATCGATGGATTGGCTGCGATCGTATTGAGTCAAAAAAACGTGACCTATATCAACGTTTCAATGTAGACATCGAGATCCATCGATGTATGGCGTCCGGCCATGCGCGATGCGGGCCGGTGCTGCCGTCCATCAGGGAATGCCCGGCCCCGGCGCACCCGGCGAGGGCCTTGGCGAGGGTGGTTTGCATGGGTCGGCGTCGATGCATGGTCGGCCCGGGCCGGAACTGGCATGATGGCGGCACCCGACCGAGCCGGAAGACCGCCATGCCGATTGCATCGTTGTGTGTCGCCGCCGCCGAAACCGCCTGCAAGTGTTGCGGCGGCACGAGCCGCCTGTGCGGCGTGCTCGATTTCTCGGTAGGCGGCGCGGACCGCTTCGCCGGCCGCAAGGTCGATCCCTATGCGGGCGTGCCCGTCTACTACCACCAATGTGAGCGCTGCCGCTTCGTGTTCACGCGCGCGTTCGACGCGTGGACGCCCGACGATTTCGCCGCCCACATCTACAACGCCGATTACGTGCGGCAGGACCCCGATTGCACCGGCGCGCGGGCGCGCGACAACGCCGCGATGATCGCGCAGCATTTCCCGGCGATGGCCGGCCAGCCCACCCTGGATTTCGGCTCGGGCTTCGGCCAGCTCGAACACGAACTGGCCGCGCGCGGCTTCGGCACGGTCGCGTCGTGGGACCCGTATCACGGCACGTCGCAGGCACAGCCGGCCGACGGCGCCTATCGCAACATCCTCGCGTTCGAGGTGTTCGAGCATCATCCCGATCCGCATGCGCTCGTCGCCACGCTGCTGCGCTACCTCGACGACGACGGCGCGATTCTCGTCTCCACGCTGCTCGTGACCGACGCGCAGGTCGAAGCCGGCATCGCCGACTGGTGGTATTGCCTGCCGCGCAACGGGCATATCTCGCTGTTTTCGGCGCTGGCGCTCGGCACGCTGGCCGCCGCGCACGGGCTGAAGGCGGTGTCGTTCGACGACGGGCTGCATCTGTTGTATCGCCACGCGGTGCCGGGCTGGGCCGCGCATTGCTTCGCGCCGGGGCAGACGGCCTGAAGGTGGTGACGTGCGAACGGCACGGGCAGCGCGAAGGCCACGCGAGCGCCGCCTACGGGCCAAAACCAGGCCGCCCCCCACGTCTCGCTTGAGCCAGCACGCAGTGCCGCCGCGCGCCTGCCCGTAGAATGTCGGGTTTTCCGCCCGCCGCGCCGTTGCCGCCCCACTCGCCATGACCTACACCCTCGCGGCCATCTGTACGAAGGAGATCGAGATCCGCAAGAGCCGCTTCATCGGCTATGCGATCCCGGTGGCCGATCGCGACGCCGCGATGGCCGAGCTGCAAGCGCTGCGCGACGCCCATGCCGGGGCCACGCATGTCTGCTGGGCCCTGCTCGCGGGCGGCCAGTCGGGCATGTCCGACGACGGCGAGCCGTCGGGCACGGCGGGCCGGCCGATCCTCGAAGTGCTGCGCCATCACGATCTCGACGGCGTGCTGGCCGCCGTGGTGCGCTATTACGGCGGCGTCAAGCTCGGCGCGGGCGGGCTGGTGCGCGCCTACACCGATGCGATCGCCGGCGCGCTGCTCGATGCGCAGCGCGTCGAGCGCATCGCCATGACGCGGCTCGCGATCGAGATCGGCTATCCGGATGAAGCGCGCGTGCGCCGCTGGATCGAGCAGGCCGGCTTCGAGCTGGTGGACAGCGCCTATGCGATGACGGTGCGGCTGGCGATCAAGCTGCCCGTGACCGAGGTGGCCGCGGCGCGCGACACGCTGTTCGACGCCACGCAGGGGCGCGCCGGGTTTCCCGCGTTCGAGTGAACCGAACGCCCGGCGCGGCGGCCAAAGCCCGCGGCTTCAAGCTCATCCTTCCGGCGCGCCAATCGAAGCCCTCGGCTTCACACTCGCCGCTTCAAGCCAGGAACAGGCGATACGCCGGGTTCGCGGTTTCCTCGTGATACGGATAGCCGAGCGTGGCCAGGAAACGGTCGAACGCGTCATGATCGGCGGCCGGCACCTGCAGCCCCACCAGGATCGAACTGGTGTCGGCGCCCTGATTGCGGTAATGGAACAGGCTGATGTTCCAGTTCGGCGCCATCGCCGACAGGAACTTCATCAACGCGCCCGGCCGCTCCGGGAATTCGAAGCGGAACAGCCGCTCGTCGTGCGCGAGCGGCGAACGGCCGCCGACCATGTAGCGAATATGTTCCTTCGACAGATCGTCGCCGGTCAGGTCCGCCGTGCCGAAACCGTGCGCCTCGAAGTTGGCGGCGATCTCGGCCGATTCGCCGCGGCGACGCGTCTGCACCCCCACGAAGATATGCGCCGAGTGCGCGTCGGCGATCCGGTAGTTGAACTCGGTCACGCTGCGCTCGCCCACCAGCTCGCAGAAGCGCCGGAAGCTGCCGCGCTCCTCGGGGATCGCCACCGCGAACACCGCCTCGCGCGCCTCGCCCACTTCGGCGCGTTCGGCCACGAAGCGCATGCGATCGAAATTGACGTTGGCGCCCGAGGTGATCGCCACCAGCGTTTCGCCTTCGATGCCGGCTTGCTCGGCATAGCGCTTGGCGCCGGCCACCGACAGCGCGCCCGACGGCTCCAGCACGCTGCGGGTGTCCTGGAATACATCCTTGATCGCGGCGCACAGCGCGTCGGTATCCACGGTGATCACGTCGTCGAGCAAGGCCTGGCAGAGCCGGAAGGTTTCCTCGCCCACCAGCTTGACGGCCGTGCCGTCGGCGAACAGCCCGACCTCGGCCAGCGTCACGCGCTCGCCGGCACGGATCGACTGCGCCATCGCGCACGAATCGGCGGCCTGCACGCCGATCACGCGGATCTCCGGGCGCACCGCCTTCACGTAGGCGGCCACGCCGGCCGCCAGGCCGCCGCCGCCGATCGGCACGAAGATCGCGTGGATCGGCCCCTGATGCTGGCGCAGCACTTCCATCGCGACGGTGCCCTGCCCGGCGATCACGTAAGGGTCGTCGAACGGATGGACGAAGGTCAGGCCGCGCTCGGCCTGCACCTGCACGGCGTGCGCGTAGGCGTCGCTATACGATTCGCCGGCCTGGATCACCTCGACGGTCGCGCCGCCATGCGCGCGCACCGCATCGACCTTGACCTGCGGCGTGGTGACGGGCACCACGATCACCGCCTTCACGCCGAGCCGCGCCGCCGAGAACGCCACGCCCTGCGCGTGATTGCCGGCCGAAGCCGTGATCACGCCGCGCTCGCGCGCCTCGGTCGACAGATGGGCCATGCGGTTGTAGGCGCCGCGCAGCTTGAACGAGAACACCGGCTGGTTGTCCTCGCGCTTGAGGAACACGCGGTTGCGCACGCGGGCGGACAACTGGCGGGCGGGTTCGAGCGCCGTTTCGATCGCCACGTCGTAGACACGCGCGGTCAGGATCTTCTTCAGATAGGCATCCACGCTCGACGTGATGTCGGCGGACGGAGGGGTGGCGGTTTCCTGACGGCGACTGGACAGCGACAGCATCGAACGCTCCTGGCTTGGGGATGATCGTGCCCGGAGACGGAAACAAAAAACCCGCCTCGGGGGCGGGTTTCGTGACGGCTTCCTTGCGCGCGCTAACCCACCATTCGATGAATGGTGCGAATAATGTGCGCGATCGGGAAGGCGAGACGGGTCATGGAGCGAGAGCATCCGTGATGCCCGTGTGTTTGTCAACCCCGACACTCGACCCCAAGGCGAGCCGGCCTGGCCGCCCCGGGCGTGTCGGCCGGGATCAGTAGCGTTCCGGCACGATCATCGAATCCGGCACCGGGCGGCGCAGGTAATCCTCGTGGTGGACGCGCTCCGGCAGCAGCACCGGCGCGTGTTCGACTTCGTGATACGGCACCAGGCTCAACAGGTGGTCGATGCAGTTCAGGCGCGCGCGCTTCTTGTCGACGGCCTGCACCACCCACCACGGCGCCTCCGGAATATGCGTGCGCGACAGCATCTCTTCCTTGGCGGCCGTATAGGCTTCCCAGCGGCGACGGCTTTCGAGATCCATCGGGCTCAGCTTCCACTGCTTGAGCGGGTCCTGGATGCGGGCCTCGAAGCGCGTTTCCTGCTCTTCGTCGGTGATCGAGAACCAATATTTGACGATCTGGATGCCGCTGCGCACCAGCATCTTCTCGAACTCGGGCACCGAGCGGAAGAATTCCTCGTACTCGTCATCGGTGCAGAAGTTCATCACGCGCTCGACGCCGGCGCGGTTGTACCAGCTGCGGTCGAACAGCACGATCTCGCCGCCGGCCGGCAGATGCGCGGTGTAGCGCTGGAAATACCACTGGGTGCGCTCGCGGTTGTTCGGCGCAGGCAGCGCGGCCACGCGGCACACGCGCGGGTTCAGGCGCTGCGTGATCCGCTTGATCGCGCCGCCCTTGCCGGCCGCGTCGCGGCCTTCGAAGATCACCACCAGGCGGTGGCCGGTGGCGACCACCCAGTCCTGCAGCTTGACGAGCTCGCCCTGCAGGCGGAACAGCTCGCGGAAGTACTGCTTGCGCGATTCGCGGCGTTCTGCCGAGAACATCGTGGCTTCATCGTCGAAACGGCGGTCGTCCAGCTCCATTTCGAGTTCTTCGTCGTAGGCGTCGACGAGGTCTTCTTCCAGGCGGCGCTGACGCGCTTCGGCGTCCAGTTCTTCGGTACGGGTGTCGGTCATCGTGCTGCCTCCTTGGTAAACCGTCAGATACGTGCGTTCCCGATTATCTCAGCGGCGCATGTCAACTGCATTAACCGTGCGCATATCGGCTGGGTGTCCGGCCCCTTTACCCGATCCGAGGCCACCGATTTTCCGTCGCCGCCCCTCCCCGGACGGGCACCGATTCTCTACACTGACGATTGCAGCGACGATGTGCGACCGGCTCGCCGGCCCGCGCCAGAAACAGAACCGGACCCGAGACACCTGCACACCGACGCCCGATGCGTACCCCCTCCCCCCGTTCGCCGCATTTTCCCCATTCGCCCGATGAGCCGTTTCGCGTGCCGCTCGCCCGGCCGGCGCGGGCCGCCGCAATTCCCGCGTTCCTGCGTGACATCTGCCGGGGCCTGATCGACCGGCAGCGCGAGGACGAACTGCTGCCATGGGCCGATCAGGCGCTGGCAATCGACCCGTTCGCGGCCGAATTCGTCGAAATGCGCGTGCAGGCGCTGTCGCTGGCCGGACGCCACCGCGAGGCCGCCGAGATGCTGCGCCGCCATGCCGGCCTGCCCTGGCCGCGCGCCGGCTTCGACACGCGGCTCGGCCACGAACTGGCGATGGCGGGCGACCTGGAGGCCGGCATCCGTCATCTCGATCTGGGCATGCGCCACGCCACGACGGCCGGCGACACCGCCGCCGCCGCGCTCGCCGCGCACCGGCTCGGCGAGGCCTGGCTCAAGCTCGGCGAGCCGCGCGGCTTCGCCGGCTGGCTGCGCCGCAACGACGACCCCGTGTCGAGCGGCAGCTATCGCACCGATCTGCCGATGTGGAACGGCGGGGACGTGTCGGGGCGGCGCGTGCTGATCACGCACCAGCTCGGCTTCGGCGATCAACTGCTGATGCTGGCCGCCGCGCGCGACTGGCTGCATGCCGGCGCGCGGCTGATGATTAGCTGCGATACGCCGCTGCTGCCGCTGCTGCGTGCCTCGCTGCCCGATTGCCGGGTAGTGGACGCGCCGCGCCCGGTGGGGGCGGGCGAGCCGCTACCGGAAGCGCTGCGGCGCGAGATCGCGGTGTTCGCGCCGGACCTGCACGCGAGCCTGCTGCATCTGCCGCTGCTCGACGCCACGCGCGCCCGGCCGCGCGGCCGTTTCGAGCCGTACCTGCGGGTGCCGACCGACCGCGCGCGCGCCGCCACGCTGTGGGCGCGCCGCATGCGCGCCGCCGCGCCGGGCCGCAAGCTGGTGGGCCTGTGCTACGACTGCTCGCACCGGCACCGCCCCGAACTCGGCAGCGCGGCGCGGTGCTGGGCCGCACGCCGCAGCCTGCCGCGCGAGGCCGTCGAGCGGCTGATCGCACATCCGGCGCTGGCCTCGCGCGTGCTGTTCGTGAGCCTGCATCATCCGAGCGGCGAGGCGCTGGCCGGCGGCCTGCCGCGCGGAATGCGCCACTACGCACCCGATATCGAGGGCTTCGACGACACCGCCGCCTGCATCCGCGAACTCGATGCGGTGATCGCCGTCGATTCGTCGGTCGCGAACCTGGCCGCGCTGCTCGGCGCGCCGACCTGCGTGCCGGTCAATCGGTCGGGCGATTGGCGCTGGGGGAGTGTGGGCACTGTGTCGCCGTGGCTGCCGGGCGTGACGGTGCTGCGTCAGAGGGATAGTGGGGATTGGCAGCCGGTGCTGGAGGGGCTGGTTGGGTGGGTGGAGAGCGTGGTGCTGGGTGGGGAGGCTGGGGCGTCGGTGGGTTGAGCGGCGGCGTGAACGCGCACGGCGGACGCCGCGTCGGGTGCTGCGCGGCTTCAGGTTCAGGTGACGCGTGGATTTCTGCTTGGGCAATGCGTGGCTTGACGCTCGGATGATGCCCGGCTTCCTGCTCACGCAATTCGCGGCATCCCGTTCAAGCAGTGCGCCGCTTCCCGCTCATTCGATGCGCGGCTTCCCGTCATGCGGCCCGAGCGGCCGTTCGGGCCAATCGATCCAGCGGTCGTCGCGCGCTGCCTCGTGCGCGGCGTTCAACGGATAGCGAATCCGGTTCTCGTCCTTCGGCGTCTCCCCGACCACGATCAAGCGCACCTCGTCCTGCGTGTTGTTCAGGAACGTATGGCAAATGCCGGTGCCGGCCGGAAACGCCACCGCATCGCCGGGCGCGAGCCGGTGCAGATGGCCGTCGATCCAGACGTCAGGCGTGCCCTCGATCACGTACGCAAACTCCTCCTCGGCGCTCTCGGCGTGCGGATAGGACGTACGCCGGCCCGGCAGCAGCCGCACATGATGAATGCCGAGGCGCGTCAGCCCGAGCTTGCGCGCGAGCGGCGCGCCGAGGCCCATCGATTCGGGGTCGCCGGGGTAGTGCCCGGCCTCCTGCCCTTCGAGTTCGGTCCAGTGCTTGATGAAATCGGGGCGCGACATCGCGAAGCTCCTGTCAGAGTCGTGGGGAACGGGCATGACAGCACGCATGCGCCGCGCTGTCCACCCGCCCCCTCGACCGGGCTCTCAGCCGCGCGCGACCAACACGGCCTTCGCGCCGTCGGCCGGCTCGAACGCCATCGCTTCATCGATC
This sequence comes from Burkholderia sp. 3C, assembly GCF_054589155.1. NCBI lineage: Bacteria > Pseudomonadati > Pseudomonadota > Betaproteobacteria > Burkholderiales > Burkholderiaceae > Burkholderia > Burkholderia sp. 3C. The sequence goes on along the minus strand of NZ_BAAILN010000136.1, from coordinate 185,394 downwards.
CGGTCGAACGTGAACGTCGCCCCGAGCCGCGTGCGCAGCGCCGGATCGTCGATCAGCCCTTCGAGCGCCGTCAGCGCGCGCACCAGCCGGGCGGGATCACGCACCGTCGCGCTCTCGAAATTGCTGAAGCGGCGGATCGTCAGGTCCTTCATCATCAGCAGCGCGGTGGCGATCGAGAACGGCTCGGTGCGATCGAGAAAGCCATACGCGTAGATCGTCGAGCGTGGCGCCAGCGCCGGCGCGAGCGCACCGAGCAATGCACCGCCCACGCCGTCGAACACGGCCGTCGCGTTCAGCGAGGCCGCCAGCGGGCCGAGCGTGTCCGCCAGCGCCGGGCCGGCCGTCACCACGTGCGGCTCGCCCGCGCGACGCAGCGCCTCGGCCGACGCCGCGGTGCGCGCCACCAGGATCACGGGCAGCTTGCGGGCACGGGCCAGCACGCCGAGCGCGCAGCCCGTCGCCGAATTGCCGGCCGTCGCGATCACGCCGGCGTGGCCGGCCTCGGCCATCTCCTCCAGAAAGGCGTAGGCCGTCATCACGTTGACCAGCGAGCCGCAGTAATCGCGCGCGTCGACCGTGTCGGGCAGGATCAGGCAGTTCGTGTACGGCACCTGGGCGCGCTCGCACCACAGGCCGACCGTCTCGGGGCTGCGGCCGAGCGAGCGGTAGATCGCCACCTGCCGGCCGAGATAGGCGGCCGGCACGCCCGCGCCGATCGCCGCGACCACACCCGCGCCCGACGCGCCCCACACGTCGTGCCGCACCGCGCTCAGCGCATTGCCGGCGGCCTGCGGCATGCGCAGGAACGTCTTGTCGCCGTGGTTGATCGCCGAGCCGGCCATCTCCACCAGCACATGGCCCGGCGCGGGCTGCGCCGGGGTGGGGATCTCGCGCACTGTCAGCGCCCGCTCGGGCGTCACGCAAATCGCTTGCATCGTTCAAGACCTCGCTTCGGTTGAGGGTGCGCGGCGCCGCCACGACACCCGGTGAGGCCGTACGTTAAGGCGTTTCATCAATTGCCGAAACGCGCTACTCGCACATATCATCGATTCCACTCTGGAATGGATCGATATCACGCTCATGGATCGTCTCGACGCAATACGGCTGTTCGTCCGGCTGGTCGAACGCGGCAGTTTTTCGGCGGTGGGCCGCGAGGAAGGCATCGGGCAGCCCGCCGTCAGCAAGCAGATCGCCGCGCTGGAGCGCCATCTCGGCGCGCAACTGCTGCAACGCACCTCGCGCCGCGTGGCGATCACCGAGGCCGGGCAGGCGTTCTACGACGCGGCGCGGCCGCTGGTGGACGATTTCGAGGCGGTCGAATCGTCGGTCGGCGTGCGACAGCAATCGCCGCGCGGGCTGGTGCGCATCAACACCGCGCCCGCGCATGGCCGGCTCTGGATCACGCCGCGGCTGCCCGAGCTGTTCCGGCGCTATCCGGATGTGTCGGTAGAGTTGTCAGCGTCCGAGCGCAACGTCGATCTAGTCGGCCTGGGCATCGATCTGGCGATCCGCCACGGGCCGCTCGCCGATTCCTCGCTCAGCGCGCGCCAACTCGGCGAGACGCGCATGGTGCTGGCCGCCAGCGCCGATTACGTCGCCGCGCACGGCGCGCCCGCGCGGCTCGCCGAGCTCGACGCGCATCCGTGCATCGTGTTCGCGCGCGACCGCGAGCGCCGCCCGTGGCGGCTCAAGCAGGGCCGCGAATCGATCGCCTACCTGCCGCGCGGCTCGCTGCTGACGGGCGACGCCGAACACGTCCGCGCGGCCGTACTGCACGGCCTCGGCATCTCGCAGGCGCCGTACTGGCTGCTGGCCGACGAGATCCGCGCGGGGCGCGTGCGCGAATTGCTGCCGGCGCTCCAGCCAGATCCGCTGCCGATGCACGTGGTGCATGCGGCCGGGCGGCGGGTGCCGATGCGGGTGCGTGTCGTGATCGATTTTCTGGTGGAGATTTTCTCGGAATCGACGCCGTGATGAGGTGCCGCCAGGGCGATGGCCTGGCGATCGATCGAAGCCCGCTTCCTGGCGGAGATCGTCGCGAAACCGTCGCCGTAATCACGCATCGTGGCAATGGCCCGCCGATCGACTGAAGCCCGCGTTTCCAGGCAGTTTCCACATGCGCGCCGGCCCACGTGCCCCACCCCGCCGTGCTTGTTATCATCGCGGCTGATCACGCTGTGCGGAGCCTTCGCGATGGAACTCAAACACCTCGGCGCGTTCGTCGCGCTGGCCGACGAACTGCACTTCGGCCGCGCCGCCGAGCGGCTCTGCATCGTGCAGCCGGCGCTGAGCATGCAGATCAAGACGCTCGAAACCGGCCTCGGCGTGCGCCTGTTCGACCGCGACCGTCACAAGGTTGCGCTGACCGACGCGGGCCGCCTGTTCCTGCCGGAGGCGCGCGCCACGCTCGATCAGGCCGCGCGCGCGGCGCAGGTGGCGCGGCTGTCGGCGCACGGCGAGATCGGCACACTGCGGCTCGGCTTCGTGTCGTCGGTGCTGCCGAAGCTGCTGCCCACCGTGATCCGCACCCTGCACGCGCGTTACCCGCGCATCGCGCTGGAACTCAAGGACATGCCCACGCCCGACCAGATCGCCGCGCTGCAAGGCGGCACGCTCGACTTCGGGCTCGGGCGGCTGCCGATCGCGGCCGGCGGCCTGCGCACGCGCGTGGTCATGGAGGAACCGTTCGTGGTGGCGGTGCCGGCCTCGCATCCGCTCGCGCGCCGCCGCGAGATCCAGCCGGCGCAGTTGCGCGGCCAGCCCGCGTTCGTGCTGGCGCGCCGCTACGCGCCGGGCCTGTTCGACGCGCTGCTGGTGGCGCTCGGCGCGCAGCAGGTCACGCTCGAGATCGCGCGCGAACTCGGCGAATACACCACCATGCTCGCGCTGGTGGCGGCCGGGCTCGGCATCGGTTTGATCCCTGCCGAAGCGGCGGCCGCCGTGCCGCCGAACGTGGTGGCCCGGCCGCTGGCGCTGCCCGGGCACCGCGCGCCGCTCGGGCTGATCTGGCGCGACGACGACAGCGCGCTCAAGCGCGTGTTCGTCGAGGTGGTGGAGGCCTGCGTGAACGGCGAGGCGGACTGAGCGCCGGTTCCGGTTCCGTTTACGCCCCGCCCCGATCTTTTTACGCGGTATTGATACGCGGCTCGCTACGCTGGGAGGGTCTTCCTACCCGATCGGGTCCCCTTCCATCGCATGCGCCAAGCCAAGGCTGTCACACCGCTCCGTATCCTGTTTCCCACTCCGCGCATCACGCGCGCCAGCGTCCGCATCTCGCTCACGCACGGCCACCGCGACGCGCAACTCGCGACGCTGCTGGCCTCCACGCTCGCGAGCCACATCGTCGCCGTGCAACCGGCGCGGCGCGCGATCCACGTCACGCTCGGCACCGCCAGCCCCGACATGCCGGCCCTGCTCGACCTGCTGATGTCGTGCGTCGACGCGGCCACCATCGGCCCGATCGTGCACACCGCCACCGTGGAGGCCTGACATGTTCAAGGGCATCTGGGTGCCGCTCGTCACGCCGTTTCGCGACGGCCGCGTCGATACCGCGGCGCTGCGCACGCTGGCCGCGTCGTACCTCGACACCGGCATCGCCGGCTTCGTCGCGCTCGGCACCACGGCCGAGGCCGCGCTGCTCGACAGCGCCGAACGCGCCGCCGCGCTGGAAGCCATCGTCGAGGTCGCCGCCGGCCGGCTGCCGGTATTCGTCGGCGTGGGCGGCCTCGACACGCGCGCGTTCCTCGCCGAAATCGACCAGCTCGAACGGCACGCGATCGCCGGCTATCTGGTATCGCCACCGGCCTATCTGTGCCCGAATCAGGCCGGCGTGCTCTGGCATTTCGAGCAGATCGCGCAGCACACGCGGCGGCCGGTGATGCTGTACGACGTGCCGCATCGCACCGGCGTGACGATCGAGCCTTCCACCGTGCGCCAATTGCTTCGTCATCCGAACCTGGCCGGCATCAAGGAATGCGTGCCCGCGCATTTCGGCGCGCTCGACGCGTTGCCGATCGAGCTGCTGTGCGGCACCGACAGCGCGTTCCTCGATTGCCTCGCCGCCGGCGGCGCGGGCGGCGTGCTGGCCAGCGCACATGTGTGCGCCGATCTGTTCGTCGAGGTGCAGCGGCTGCACGAGGCGGGACGCGTAACGGAAGCGCACAGCCTGTTCGACGCGATGCAGCCCGTCGTGCGGTTGCTGTTCGCCGCGCCGAACCCGTCCGCGATCAAGGCGATGCTGTCGCTCACGCACGGCATCTCGCCGGAGGTGCGCATGCCGATCACGCCGGCCTCGCCCCAACTGGTGGCAGAGTTGCGGCGCGTGCTGCCGATGCTGGATCGCCTGCGGGCGGAATGGCTGGCCGCGCCGTGCCCGGCCGGCAGCCCGATGTA
>NZ_BAAILN010000136.1:175352-180921 GCF_054589155.1 Burkholderia sp. 3C | reverse complement strand
GGGGAAAAGAAAAACCGGCGCAGGCCGGATGCGGGATCGTCACCGCATCGGCCTGCGCCGGTCATGTCGGGCGCATTTAACGCTCGCAAGGCACTTGAGCACTGAACGCCTGTCACGCGTTCGGCGCGTTCGGCGCGTTCGGCGCGTTCGGCGCGTTCGGCGCGTTCGGCGCGTTCAGCGCGTTCAGCGCGTTCAGCGCGTTCAGCGCACCCACCGCCCTCAGCGCACCCACCGCCCTCAGCGCACCCACCGCCCTCAGCGCCCTCAGCGCCCTCAGCGCACGATACGCGTCACACCACGCCCACGCGGATCGGCCGCCGCTTCGGGCGTCTTGCCGTCAACGCGGATCACCTGGATATCGCCGCTGAAATCCTGCCCCTTCAGCGTGTAGCCCTTCGCCTCGATCTGCTGCGCCAGTTCGCCCGTGATCGGGTGGTACGGCTCCCAGAAGATCGTGTTCGGCGGCAGCAACTGGTGATGGAAGCGGAACGCGCCCACCGCCTGCTTCAGCGGCATGCCGAAATCGTAGACGTTGGTGATCACCTGGAAGATCGAGGTGAAGATGCGCGAGCCGCCCGGCGTGCCGATCACCAGCGCCACCTTGCCGTCCTGGGTCAGGATCGTCGGCGACATCGACGACAGCGGCCGCTTCTTCGGCTCGATCGCGTTCGCGTCGCTGCCCACCACGCCGAACATGTTGGCCACGCCCGGCTTCGCGGAGAAGTCGTCCATCTCGTCGTTGAGCACGATGCCGGTGCCTTCCGCCACCACGCCCGAGCCGAAATAGCCGTTGATGGTGTACGTGTTCGACACCGCGTTGCCCCACTTGTCCACCACCGAGAAGTGCGTCGTTTCGGCCTTCTCCGGCATCGTGGTGCCGAGGCCCGGCTTCACGCTCTGCGTGTCGGACGGCGAAACCGGATTGACCTCGGCCGCGCGCTTGGCGATATAGGCGTCGTCGGTCAACTGCGCCACCGGCACCTTGTAGAAATCGGGGTCGCCGAGGTATTGCGCGCGATCGGCGAACACGCGCTTCTCGATCTCGGCCACCAGGTGCACGTACTGCGCCGAATTGAGCGGCACGCCCTTGAAGTCGGCCGCGCGATCCTCCTTCATCTTCAGCAACTGCACCAGCCCCACCCCGCCCGAACTCGGCGGCGGCGCGGTGATCACGTGATAGCCGTTCCAGTTCGCCTCGACCGGCTGACGCCAGACCGCCTTGTACTGCGCGAGATCCTCGGCGGTGATGAGGCCGTCGCCGGGCTGCATCGCGGCGGCGATCTTCGCGGCCGTCGGCCCCTCGTAGAAGCCCTTCGCGCCCTGCGACGAGATGCGCTGCAGCACGTTGGCCAGGTCGGGCTGCTTGAAGTTCGTGCCGGCCTTCATCGCGCCGAAGAACTTGTCGAAGTTGGTCTTGCCGTCGAATTCCTTGGAGGCGTCCGCGCCACGTTGCGCGAGTTGCTCGTCCACCATGAAGCCGTCCTTCGCGTAATGGATGGCCGGCGCGAGCACCTGCTGCCACTTGAGCTTGCCGAAGCGCTTCTGCGCTTCCCACATGCCCGACACGGTGCCCGGCACGCCCACCGCGCGCGGCCCGTACAGGCTCATGCCCTTGATGACGTTGCCGTCCTTGTCGAGATACATGTCCTTGGTGGCGGCGAGCGGCGCGCTTTCGCGGTAGTCGAGGAAGTACGGCTTGCCGTCGACGTAGAGCGTCATGAAACCGCCGCCGCCGATGTTGCCGGCCTCGGGGTACGTGACCGCCAGCGTGAACGCGATCGCCACGGCGGCGTCCACCGCGTTGCCGCCTTCCTTGAAGATTTTCTCGGCGGCGTCGGCGCTGTATTTGTCGGCGACCGCTACCGCCGATCCAGTTAGTTGCGCATGCAACGGTGTCTTGGCGAGCGCGGGGGCGGCGGGCATGAAGCCCGAAACGGCGACGCCGGCGCAAGCTGCGACGACGGAAATCCTGAAACGTTGGAACGTAACGTTCATTGCGCATCCCTCATGAGTGAATACAGGCGTGCTGGAAAAAGGCCGTCTCGCCGCTTATAGCATGTTCCGGAACTTGAAAAAAATGCTTGAGACACGATGGTGCAATGCAACTTTCAGTGCTGAATGCAGGGCTTTTGCGCGTTAGCGACCGTTAGATGCAATTCATGCGCGCAGAGAAATATTCCGCCGCAGATGATCCGCACGCGGTGCCGATCTGAGAAGATGGCGCCCCGGATTTTTTGCAGCGCACCTTCGCACGTTTCCCCGCATGGCTTCACATAACGCTCATCGTGCGACCGGCTGGGCAGCCGGTTTGATCGCCGCCGCGCTCGTCTGGCAGGCCGGCGCCGCCGGCGCATGGCACGCCGGCAGCTTCGCCGCCTTCCTCGGCGGCGTGGCCGGCGGCACCGCGCCCGACTGGCTCGAAGTGGCCTGGTGGACGCGCAAGCGGCGGCTGTGGATCAAACATCGCACGGCGACACATTGGGGCATCGGCTGGATCGCGCTGCTGTGGTTCGCCGATCGCGCCGTGGCCGCGCAGCATGCGTGGGCGCCGCCGCTGTTCGGCTTCGCGTGCGGCGGACTCATGCATCTGCTCGCGGATTGGCCGAACCCGCTCGGCGTGCCGTGGATCCTGCAACGTCACTCGCTGAACTGGTGGAAAAGCGGCCGTTGCGACCTGATCGTGGTGACGGTCGCGTGGATCGGCGCGTTATGGCTTGCGCAGGCGGCGTGGCAGCGCGATGCACTGCTCGAGCATTGGCTGCGGTGGTTGAGGATGGCTTGAGCGGCGGGTTGAAGCGCGAGGCGAGGCGTGAAAGCGGAATCGGGAAACGAACGCGAAGCGCGGCGCGCGAACGGCGGAGCTTGAACGAGTTGGCTTGAAGCGCTGGGCACCCGCCGACGCAGCGCACCCTGCTTGCCTCATTCCACGGCGCGTGACGGCCGTGGGCCGGCGGCATCGCCGAAGATATCCTGCGAGGTAAAGCCGAACATGCGCACGCATTCGCGAATATCGGCCAGCACGGTGCTGGACACCGCGAGCTTGTCCTCCGCGAGTTGCTGCTGAATCGTGTCGATCCGTTGCTGGCAGTGTTCGAAATCGTCGATCACGGCGGACTCCCTCTAAAGGTATCAATACGCCAGGCGGCTCGCACCCGGCACGATCAAAACCTTTCGATGTTAGTGAACTCGCGGCGCGCGTTGAATCGGAAAGCGCCGATAGTCACCTAGGAGAAATCGCAATCAGCGCGTCTGCGCCGCGACCTTCACGCCGAGCCCGATCAGCATCGAGCCGATCAGCTTGCCCTGCAGGCGGCGCAGCAGCGGCAGCTTGCCGAGCATGTGACGCAGCGGCCGCAGCGCGAATACCAGCATCGACGTATAGAGCGTGCCGAACACCGCGAACAGCACCCCCAACTCGACGAACTGGAAGAACGCATGCCCGTTCTCGGGATGCACGAACTGGGGCAGGAACGCGATGAAGAACAGCGCCGTCTTCGGGTTGAGCAATTCGGTCAGGATCGCCTGGCCGCACACGCGCACCGGCGACACATCCTGCTGTACCGGCGGCGCGCCATCGGCGGCCGGGGCCTGGGCGGCCAGCTTCGGCGCCGGCTCGCGCCACGAGCGCCAGCCCAGGTAGAACAGATACGCCGCGCCCACGTATTTCACGGCATTGAACGCGATCGAGGACGTCATCAGCAGCGCCGACAGCCCGGCCCCGGCCGCGAGCGTATGGACGATGTCGCCGATCGCGCAGCCCACGCTCGCCATCACGCCGGCGCGCCAGCCGCCTTGCGCGGTGCGCGACAGCACCATCAGCACGGCCGGCCCCGGCACCAGGAACAGTCCGAACATGATCACGATGAATGTGCCGAGCGTCGACAGGTCAATCACTTGCGCTTCCTTTCCATAAAGGGCCGTGCCCCAAACGGAACGGCCCCGCGCATTGCGCGCGAGGCCGTGATTGTACTGGGGCCGCGCGCAACGCGCAGGGCGTCACACCCGGCGCGCCCCTGCCCCGTTCCCTGCTCGTTCGCTGCCCGCCCTTCTCGGCCGGTCAGACGGCCATTTCCGGCGGCGCCTGGCGGAAACCGCGCGTGAGCCAACCCAGGTAGACCAGGCCGAGCACGAACCAGATCGCGCCGAGCACCAGCGCCGATTTCTCCAGGCTCACGAGCAGCCAGATATCGGCGATCGCGCCGAGCGCCGGGAACAGCAGCCCGCCGATCGCGCCGAAGCGGCGCTGCGCGGGCGGCAGCACGAAATACTGGCGCATCACGCACAGGTTGACCGAGGTGAACGCGAGGAACGCGCCGAAGTTGATGAACGAGGTGGAGGTGGCCACGTCGAGCTTCAGCGCGATCAGCCCGATCACGCCGGCGAACGCGATATTGAGCGCGGGCGTCTGGAAGCGCGGGTGGATGTAGCCGAAGATGCGGCGCGGCAGCACCTCGTCGCGGCCCATCGCGTAGAGCAGCCGGCCGACGCTGGCCTGCGCCGAGATGCCCGAGGCGAACTGCGCGAGGATCAGCCCGGCCAGGAACACCGACACGAAAATATCGCCGCCCACCTTCTTGGCGATCTCGAACGCGGCCGAATCGGGGTCCTTGAACACCGCGCCCGGATGCGCCAGTTGCAGCGTGTAGGCCGCGATCACGAAAATCGCACCGCCGATCAGCGCGATCAGCACGATGGCGCGCGGAATCGTCTTCTCGGGGTTGACGGTTTCCTCGGTCAGCGTCGATACCGCGTCGAAGCCCAGATACGAATACGCGGCGATCGCGGCGCCGGCCATGGTGGCCGACAGCGGCACGTGCGCATTGAAGAACGGCTGCGCGGCGAGAATGCCGCCGGGGCCGGCGGCCGCCATCGCGTAGTGGCAGCACAGCGCCACGAACAGCGCGACGATCACCAGTTGCACCACCATCAGCACGATGTTGAAGCGGTTTGCCAGCTCGATGCCGAGGATGTTCAGGCCGCTCGTCAGCACGATGAACGCGACGATCCACACCCACGCAGGAATCGACGGAAACGCCGCGCCCAGATAGGCCGCGCCGATCAGCCAGATCACCATCGGCAGGAAGAAGTAATCGAGCAGCGTGGCCCAGCCGATCATGAAGCCGAGATGCGCGTTGAAGGTCTTGCGCGTGTAGGTGTAGGCAGAGCCTGCCACCGGGAACAGGCGCGCGAGCTTGCCGTAGCTCAGGGCCGTGAACACGATTGCGATCAGCGCCAGCAGATAGGCCAGCGCGGCCGTGTCCTGGCTCGCGCCGGCCAGCACGCCGTAGGTGCCGTAGACGATCAGCGGCGCCATGTAGGCCAGGCCGAACAACAGCACGGACGGCAGGCCGAGCGTGCGCTTCAGGCGCGGCTCGTGGCCGTCGGGGCGCGACGGGGAGGATTGAGTCATGGTCGGTCTCCAGTGAGCGCGGCAACGCGCGCTCCTACGCAAAACACCAGGTTGCACGGTGCCGCACCGCGTGACGGCGCGCTGCGCGAGGCAGGCGACATCGCCGCGGCGGCGGCATGGATCTACGGTCAGGCCAAGGTCAAGAAAGCGAACAACGGG
>NZ_BAAILN010000136.1:161755-175217 GCF_054589155.1 Burkholderia sp. 3C | reverse complement strand
CGGCGAGCCGGGCGAACGGTCGGACGGCAAGCCGATCAGGCGATGAGGCTGTCGAGCGGCAACGCAACGACAGCGAGGCCGCAACCCGGCACGAAGCAACAGCGAAACGGCAACTGAACAGCAACTGCGCAGCAACCAAGCAGCGCCGCAGCAAAAGGCAGCCACCACGAAGCGGCAGGCCGGTCATGAGCCGGCGCGCCGCCCCGCCCGGGTTCAGCGCGCGCGGATCACGCGGCCGCGCCCCGCGAACGGCGCGGCGTCCGGCGCGGGATCGTCGCGCAGGTCGAGCCGCACGCGCGCGTCGTGCAGATAGCTGTAATGCTCCCGGCTCGCCGCGAGCAGCGCCGGGTCGAGCGTGGTGCACAGCACGGCATCCTCGCCGTGCAACTCGCTCAGGACATCGCCCGACGGCGCGATCAGCGCCGACTCGCCGGGGAAGCTCAGGTTGTCGTCGCCGCCGCCGATGCGGTTGACGAGCGCCGCGAACATCTGGTTTTCCATCGCGCGCGCCACGATCGCGCGGCGATGCACGGGGCCGAACGGATCCATGTTGCCGTTGGTCACGATCAGCAGATCGGCGCCGAGCGAGGCGATCGCGCGGGCCGTCTCGGGAAATTCGATGTCGTAGCAGATCAGCAGGCCGACCGTCAGGCCCTTGAATTCGCACACGGCAAAGCGCTCGCCCGGCTCGAACACGCCGACGTCGGACGCCCACAGGTGGGTCTTGCGGTAACGCAGCGCGATCTCGCCGGCGGCGTCGATCAGCACCGTGGTGTTGTAGAAGCGCTCGCCGTCGCGCTCGGCGAACCCCACCGCCACGCCCGTGCCGGCCGCGCGCGCGGCGTCGCGCACCGCGCGCAGCGACGGGCCGTCGAGCGGCTCGGCCACGTCGCGCACGTTCTCGCGGGTCGGAAAGCCGGTCAGCGTGGTTTCGGGAAACACGATCAGGTCGGTGCCGTCGCGCCGCGCGCCGATCACCTCGGTCACGCGCGCCAGGTTCGGTTCGACGTTGCCGTCGACCACCGGGATCTGCGCCAATTCGATTTGCATCTGCTTGCCTCCAGTATTGCGGGCCGATAGACTCGCGCTCGCATTGCGCCGCGGGCCGAGGCCTGCGGCGTGGCGCTATTATCGGGACGTTATTTTTGTCCAGGAATTCCCCACCTGGGTTACCACGATCGGAGGACACATGGAACTCGACTGGCGCGATCTCGCGTTCCATCACCACGTCGCGACGCTGATCGAAGCGATCGACAGCGCCGACTTCTGGACCCGCCTGAGCCGCGTGCTGCAACGCTTCGTGCCGTTCGACAGTTGGGTGGGGCTGCTGTTCGCGCGCGAGCGCGCCCCGCTGGTGTGCGCCGAATCGCCCACGCCCGACGGCACCGTGGATGTGATGTTCCAGAGCTACCTGGGCGCGCTGTACCAGCTCGATCCGTTCTATATCGCGGCCTGCGAGCGCCCCGCCTCGGGCCTCGTCACGCTCGAATCGGTCGCGCCGGACAACTTCCGGATGACCGATTATTACCAGCGCTACTTCAAGAGCAACATCATCGGCGACGAGGTGCAGTTCAACCATGCCGTCGACGAGAGCCACACCCTGATCTTCTCGCTCGGCGCGACGCGGCGTTACAGCGAGCGCGATCTCGCCGTGTTCGCGGTGGTGGCGCCGTGGGTGATCGCGCTGATGCGGCAGCGCCTGCCTTACGAAACCTTTACCGGCGGCAGCACGCGCGGCACGGCGCTCGAAGCCGATGCGGCGCTGCCGGCCGCGCCCGACGAGGCCAGCTACGCCGAGCATTTCGAGCGCGTGGTGCAGCAGCGCGGGCACACGCCGCTGACGGCGCGCGAGGTCGAGGTAGTGCGACTGAGCTTGAGCGGCTTCTCGACACGCGCGATTTCCGAGCGGCTGACGATCTCGTTCGAGACAGTGCGGGCGCACAAGAAGCACATCTACGCGAAGCTCGGCGTCAATTCGCAGTCGGAACTATTCGCGCTGTTCTACGAGCCGGGGCGCTGAGTTCGGCCGCCGGCCGCGCACGGGCATTGCGTTCGGCTGGAGCATCCCCATCTGGGCCGGTGTGGTCGATGTGGCCGGTGTGGTCGATGTGGTCGATGTGGTCGATGTGGTCGATGTGGTCGATGTGGTCGATGTGGTCGATGTGGTCGATGTGGTCGATGTGGTCGATGTGGCCGACGTGGTCGGCATGGTCGCCATGACGCCGCTCGTGCCGAGCACCCCGCGTCAGCCGATCCGGCCCCACCGGCGCTCTGGCACACTGGTCCTTTCCCTTCGGCCATCACTGCACCCTTAACGGGGCGCGTGCGCCTTGCGCGCCGCGCCCGCCCGAGCCATCGCGATGGACACCCGTACCCGCCGCCCCCGCCCCGGCAGCAACCCGCTCGACGCCTTTCATCCGGCCGTCGCCGCGTGGTTCGCGCGCCGCTTCGACGCGCCCACCGAGGCGCAGGCCCGCGCCTGGCCACCGATCCAGGCCGGCCGTTCGACGCTGGTGGCCGCGCCGACCGGCTCGGGCAAGACGCTGACCGCGTTCCTCTGCGCGATCGACGAGCTGGTGCGCGACGCGCTCGCGCACGACGGCACGCTGCCCGACACCACGCTGGTGGTATACGTCTCGCCGCTGAAGGCGCTGTCGAACGATATCCGCACCAACCTCGACGCGCCGCTGGCCGGCATCGGCGAGGAACTCGCGCGGCTCGGCCTGCCGGTGCCCGAGATCCGCACCGCCGTGCGCACCGGCGACACCACGCAGGCCGAGCGCAACGCGCTGCGCAAGCGCGCCGCGCATATCCTCGTAACCACGCCGGAATCGCTGTACGTGCTGCTGTCGTCGGAATCGGGGCGGCGCATGCTGTCGACGGTGCGCACCACCATCGTCGACGAGATCCACGCGCTGGCCGGCAACAAGCGCGGCAGCCATCTGGCGCTGTCGCTCGCGCGGCTCGATGCGCTGGCCGGGCGGCCGCTGCCACGCATCGGGCTGTCGGCCACACAGAAGCCGATCGACCGGGTGGCGCGGTTCCTGGTGGGCACGACGCATGCGGCGAATCCGGGCGATACGCAGGATGACGAAGCAAACGGCGCGGCCGCGCCGGCCTGCACGATCGTCGATGTCGGCCACGTGCGCGAGCGCGATCTCGCGCTCGAACTGCCGCCCGTGCCGCTCGACGCGGTGATGTCGAACGACGTGTGGGAGCGCGTGTACGACCGCATCGCCGAACTCGCCGCCACGCATCGCACCACGCTCGTGTTCGTCAACACGCGCCGGCTGGCCGAGCGGCTCGCGCGCCATCTCGGCGACCGGCTCGGTAACGACGCGATCGCCGCGCATCACGGCAGCCTCGCCAAGGAAGCCCGTTTCGACGCCGAACAGCGCCTCAAGCACGGCAAGCTCAAGCTGCTGGTGGCCACCGCCTCGCTCGAACTCGGCATCGATATCGGCGACATCGACCTGGTCTGCCAGATCGGTTCGCCGCGCGGCATCGCGCCGTTCCTGCAACGCGTCGGCCGCTCCGGGCACCAGGTCGGCGGCACGCCGAAGGGCCGGCTGTTCCCGCTCTCGCGCGACGAGCTGGTGGAATGCGCAGCGCTGCTCGATTGCGTGGCGCGCGGCGAACTCGACCAACTGCGCATGCCGCAGGCGCCGCTCGACGTGCTCGCGCAGCAGATCGTTGCCGAGGTGGCCTGCGCGGAATGGGACGAAACCGCGCTGTTCCGCTGCTTCACACAGGCCGCGCCCTACGCGGCGCTGCCGCGCGAACGCTTCGACGAGGTGCTGGCGATGCTCGCCGAAGGCTTTTCGAGCCGGCGCGGGCCGCGTCGCGCCTATGTGCATCGCGACCTGAGCACCGGCACGATACGCGCCCGGCGCGGCGCGCGGCTCACGGCCGTGACCTCGGGCGGCACGATCCCGGATACCGCCGATTACGCCGTGCTGCTCGAACCGCAGGCCACGCAGATCGGCACCGTCAACGAGGATTTCGCGATCGAGAGCCTGGCCGGCGACGTGTTCCAGCTCGGCAACCAGTCGTACCGGATTCTGCGCGTCGAGAACGGGCGCGTGCGAGTCGAGGACGCGCGCGGACAGGCGCCGAACATCCCGTTCTGGCTCGGCGAGGCGCCGGGGCGCAGCGACGAGCTGTCGGCCGGCGTCGCGCGGCTGCGCGCCACGATCGACGCGCTGCTCGAACAGGGCGAACTCGATCGCGCCGCCCCGGCCGCCTCGCGCGCGATCGGCGCGGCGCGGACGTCGGCGGCGGTGGCCGTTACGGCGCGAGGGGCGTCGACGGCGACAATGCCGGCCAAAGGGGCTGCCTCGGCGCAGGTTACGCCGACGACTGCCGCGCAGGCCAAGGCGGCTGCCTCGGGACGGGCCACGCCCACGACTGCCGCGCCAGCCGAGGAGCCTGCCACGGAACCGGCCACGCCGATGGCCGCCACGCCAACCAAGGCGCCTGCCCCGGCGCGAACCACGCCCACGACTGCCACGCGGACCAAGGCGGCCCGCAAGCCGCCCGCGCAAGCACCGGAGCCGACCGCAGCCGTGTCGCCCGATGCTTCCACTCCGCCCGCATCCCCCTCGGCGTCCACCGAAGCCACCCGCCTCGCCCCCGCCCTGGCCTGGCTGACCGCCTCGCTCGGCCTCGCCCCCGAAGCGGCGCGGCAGATCGTCGACTATCTGGCGCGTGCCCGCGCGGCGCTCGGCGCACTGCCGACCCAGCAGACGCTCGTGATGGAGCGCTTCTTCGACGAATCGGGCGGCACCCAGCTCGTGATCCACGCGCCGTTCGGCAACCGCATCAACCGCGCGTGGGGCCTCGCGCTGCGCAAGCGCTTCTGCCGCACGTTCAACTTCGAGCTGCAGGCCGCCGCCACCGACGACGCGATCATCCTGTCGCTGTCGCTCGCGCACAGCTTCGTGCTCGACGAAGTCTGGCGCTACCTGCGCGCGGCCACCGCCGAGCACGTGCTGGTGCAGGCGCTGCTCGACGCGCCGCTGTTCGCGGTGCGCTGGCGCTGGAACGCCACCACCTCGCTCGGCCTGCCGCGCTACACGGGCGGCCGCCGCACCGCGCCGCAACTGCAACGCATGAAGAGCGAGGACCTGCTCGCGACCGTGTTCCCCGATCAGGTGGCCTGCATCGAGAACATCGTCGGCGAGCGCGAAATCCCGAAGCACCCGCTGGTCGATCAGACGCTCGACGATTGCCTGCACGACGCGCTCGACACCGAAGGCTGGCTCGCGCTGCTGCGCCGCATCGAAGCCGGCGAGGTGACGCTGGTGGCGCGCGACCTGCCCGCGCCGTCACCGCTGGCCGCCGAGATCCTCAACGCGAAGCCGTATGCGTTCCTCGACGACGCCCCGCTCGAAGAACGTCGCACGCAGGCGGTGCTGGCGCGCCGCTGGACCGACCCCGAATCGGCCGACGATCTGGGCGCGCTCGACGCCGACGCGATTGCCGCCGTGCGCGAGGAAGCGTGGCCGCTGGTGCGCGACACCGACGAAGTGCACGACGCGCTGGTCAGCCTGGCCTGCGTCAGCGACGACGAAGCGCACGCGCACGACGGCTGGTTCGCGGCGCTCACCGAGCTGGCAGCGGCCAGGCGCGTGAGCGCATTGCAGGTGACCGATGCGCTCACGCTGTGGGTGCCGGCCGAACGGATCGCCTGCCTGCGCGCGTTGCATCCGCCCGCGCGCCTCGCCCCGCCGCTCGCCGCGCCGAAAGGCCGCGCCGCCGTGGACTGGACGCCCGAAGCCGCGCGCCTCGACGTGATCCGCGCGCGGCTGACCGGCTTCGGCCCGCTGCCGCTGACCGCCATCGCCGCGCCGCTCGGCCTGCCCGACGCCGAGGTGCAGGCCGCGCTGCTCGCGCTCGAAGCCGAGGGCTACGTCATGCGCGGCCGCTTCACGCCCGGCGCCAGCGTCGAGGAATGGTGCGAGCGGCATCTGCTCGCGCGCATCCATCGCTACACGGTCAAGCGTCTGCGCCGCGAGATCGAGCCGGTGGAGCGCGCCGATTTCATGCGCTTCCTGCTGCACTGGCAGCACGCGAGCGGCGACACCCGCGGCCAGGGCCGCGACGCGCTGGCCGCGGTAGTCGAACAACTGGAAGGCTTCGAGGCGGCGGCCGGCGCGTGGGAAGACGAACTGCTGCCGGCCCGCTTGAGCGATTACACGACGGGCGGCATCGACGAGCTGTGCCGCTCGGGCCGCATCGTCTGGACCCGCATCGCGCCGCCCGCGCGGCCGGCCGGCGCGGCGGCCAAAAGCGGCGGCGGCCCCGTGAAGACCACGCCGATCGTGCTGCTGCCGCGCCGCCATGTCGGCGTCTGGCAATCGCTGCACGAGGGCGCCGCCCCGGCGCTGTCGGCGCGCGCCACGCGCGTGCACGACGCGCTGGCTGCGCACGGCGCGATGTTCTTCGAGGAATTGGTGGACGACACGCACCTGCTGCCCGTCGAACTCGAACAGGCGCTCGGCGAGCTGGTGGCGGCCGGCCGCGTCAACGCCGACAGCTTCGCCGGCCTGCGCGCGCTGCTGCGCCCAGCCGTCAAGCGCAGCGCGTTCTACAGCCCGCGCACGCGGCGCGGCGGCGCGTTGATCGGCGGCATGGACGACGCGGGGCGCTGGTCGCTGGTGCGGCGGCCGGTGCGCGTCGAGATCGCGGGAGACGAGGACAGCAACGGCTCGGGCGGCAAACGCGACACGCTCGAACATCTGGCCTGGACACTGCTGCGCCGCTACGGCGTGGTGTTCTGGCGGCTGCTCGAACGCGAGGCCGCATGGCTGCCGCCGTGGCGCGAACTGTTGCGCGTCTATCAGCGGCTGGAGGCGCGCGGCGAGATTCGCGGCGGCCGTTTCGTGGCGGGGCTGGCCGGCGAGCAATTTGCGTTGCCGGAAGCGATTCCGGTGCTGCGCGAGATTCGCCGCCAGCCGGCCGACGGCCAGTGGATCGCCGTCAGCGGCGCCGATCCGCTGAACCTGGCCGGCACGCTGCTGCCGGGCCGCAAGGTGCCGGCGCTGGCCGGCAACCGCGTGCTGCTGCGCGACGGCGTGGCCGTGGCCGCGCTGATCGGCGGCGAGTTCGTGTATGAGGATGCGCTGCCGCCCGATGAACGCGAGACGGCGCGCGTGAAGCTGGCGCGGCGGCGCTGAAACGCGCCGCCGAAGCTCACGACAGTCTCAGTCTCAGGCCAGCGCAGGCGTGCCGAGACGCGGCGCGGCCCCATACGACGGCGCCAGCGCCTGCCCGCCGTTGCCGCCGGTCAGGCGAAACACCGACACCGCCTCCGACAGCACCGCCGACTGCTCGTCCAGCGACTGCGCCGCCGCGGCGGCCTGCTCGACGAGCGCGGCGTTCTGCTGCGTGACCTCGTCCATCTGCGTGACGGCCTGATTGATCTGCTCGATGCCGCGCGACTGCTCGTCGGAAGCCGCCGAGATTTCCGCGACGATGTCCGACACGCGGCGGATCGCCTCGCGCACGCGGCCCATCTTGTCGCTGACCTCGTTGGCCTGCCCCGCGCCGCCCTCGATCAGCGTGACCGACGAGGCGATCAGCTCCTTGATCTCCTTGGCCGCCGCCGCCGAACGCTGCGCCAGCGTGCGCACTTCCGACGCCACCACGGCGAAGCCGCGCCCCTGTTCGCCGGCACGCGCCGCTTCCACCGCGGCGTTCAGCGCCAGGATGTTGGTCTGGAACGCGATGCCCTCGATGGTGCCGGTGATCTCCGAAATCTTGCCCGAGCTGCCGCTGATCTTGAGGATCGTGTCGACCATCTCGCGCATCGCCTGGTTGTTGTCGTCGGCCAGGTTGGTCGCGTTGGTGGCGAGGCCGTTGGCCTGACGCGCGTTCTCGGCGTTCTGCTTCACCGTCTCGGTCAGTTGCGTCATGCTCGACGCCGTTTCTTCCAGCGAGGCGGCCTGCTCCTCGGTGCGCGCCGACAGGTCGAGGTTGCCGGTGGCGATTTCCTTGGCCGCGAGCGAGACCGAGCCGGTGCTCGCCTGAATGCGGCGCACGGTTTGCGACAGTTGCCCGTCCATCGCCTTCAGCGCATGCATGAGGTCGCCGAATTCGCCGCGATAGTGGCTGTCGATGCGCGCTTCGAGGCGGCCGTCGGCGATCGTGTTGGCCACCGCAATCGCGCTCTCCAACGGGCGCATGATGGCGCGCAGCAGGTAGACCGACGCAGCGGCCGCCACCAGCATGCCCACGATCACGAGCGCGATCGCGATGGTCAGCGCGGTGCGCGCGCTGTCGCCGCTGTCGGTCGTCATTTGCCGCGCCTGCCGGTCGTTCAGCGCGATATCGGCCTTGATCTGGTCGAGCATCGCGTCGGCGGAGGCGTTCTCCGCGTCGATGATCTGCCCGGCCGCGTCGTAGTTGCCGGCGGCGAGCGCCGACAGGATCTGCTGGGTGGACTGATGCAACTGCGGCATGGCCGCGTTGATCTTGTCGGCGATCTCGTGCTCCGCGGGTGACGTGATCGCGCCCGGGTAGTAGCCCGGCCACTGCTTGTCGAGCTGTTCGAGCGACTGGCGGATCGAGTCGATCCCCGCGCGGGTGCGCTCGTCGGAGTGCACCACCTGCAAGGTCCGCATCAGGCGGCGGATGTCGAGCACCTCGCCGCGCACCGCGCCGAGAATCCGAACCGGTTGCACCACGGTGGTGTATTCGTCGCTGACCGTCTGCCTGAGGTGCGAAATGGTTAGCGATCCGAAGATCCCGACCAGCGCGATGATCAACACGCAGGCCGTCATGGCCATCACGATTTTGAAACGAACGGTGTGATGCATGCGGCTCAAGATGCGGTTCTCCAGTTCTGTCGCCCCGCAATGCGACGGGTGTCGATGCGGCGTCGGCATCCGTCGACACAGCGTCGGACACCAGCCCGCGATTACGGCCCGCCGCGATCCAACTTTAGCTTTTTCGGTATTTTTCTTTCTTAAACAGGAATGAATACCGGAATACAGGTAAGCATTCAGAAATCTTCTGATGAATAACGCAAATGGCCCGCCCGGCGTGCAATCTGCCCAGGCGGGCCGGTTCGCCGCGCGGTATGCGATTACACCGTGCATACCGATTTCTTTCGGCGTTTCCGCAAAACGCGCGCAGCCGCTTTACGCTCAACCGCGCCAGGCGGAACAGCGAATCACCGAACAGAAATTGCCGGCGTGGAAATGCGGCTCCTTGTCGGCGATCACGTCGGCCTTGACGTTGCCGAAGGTCGTGTCCGGCTTGTGGCGGATGCCGTCGTAAAACGCCTGGATGATGTCTTCCTTGAAATGCGGCGTGCGCGGGTGCGCATGCGTGACGGCGTCGCGTTCGTGATCGCTGTATTGCTTGTAGGTCAGGCCGAGCACGTCCATCTCCACGCCGGCCGTGACCAGCGCGACCACCGGGTGCATGTGCTGCGGAATGCCGGGCGTGGTGTGCAGCGCGATGGCGGTCCAGACCAGATCGATGTCGTGCTGCGCGATGCCGCGCTGGCGCAGGAAATCGCGCGCGGCGTTCGCGCCGTCCACCTCGAAGCGCTCGTGCGCGCTGCTGTGCGACGGCACCAGGCCGACGTCGTGGAACATCGCGCCCGCGTAGAGCAGTTCCGGGTCGAACTTCAGGCCGCGGTCGCGCCCGGCCAGCGCGCCGAAGTAATAAACGCGGCTCGAATGATGAAACAGCAAGGGACTTTCGGTGTCCCGAACGAATTCCGTGATGTCGCGGGCCAATTGGCTGTCGGGCACGCTGATGCCGCCGATGTCGATCATGATGTTCTCCGTGTGTGGGCTTCGGAGACCATTCTCCCGCGTGCTAGTATTGTCTTCAATCGGCGTGACACGCCACTTTCTGCCAAATCGCGCGGGAAGCGGCCACCGCCCTCAGCGGGAGTTTTCATGAGCAAGACCATCGCCATCCTGGCCGTGCCGGGCGTGCAGTTGCTGGACGTCAGCGGGCCGCTCGACGTGTTCGCGCAGGCCAACCTGGAAGCAGGCCGCGCGGCTTACCAGTTGCAGGTGCTGGCCTGCGAGCCGGGGCATCTGGTCAGCTCGTCGGGCGCGCGGCTGGTGCCCGACGCGGTGGTCGGCGACGCCCTGCCCGATCCGCACACGCTGCTGGTGGCCGGCGCACCCGGCATCGCCACGCACGACGCGCCGGCCGTGTCCGGCGCCGTGCTGGCCTGGCTGCGCGGCGCGGCGAAGCGCTGCCGCCGGTTCGGCTCGGTGTGCACCGGCGCGCTGGTGCTGGCCGATGCCGGCCTGCTCGACGGCCGCCGCGTCACCACGCACTGGGCCGCCGTCGAGGCGCTGGCCGCGCGCTGCCCGGCCGCCGAGATCGAACCCGATGCGCTTTACGTGCGCGACGGCAAGCTGCGCACGGCGGCCGGCGTGACGGCCGGGCTGGACCTGGCGCTCGCGCTGGTCGAGGAGGATCTCGGCCGCGAGATCGCGATGCGCGTGGCCAATCAGTTGGTGATGTATTTCAAGCGGCCGGGCGGGCAATTGCAGTTCAGCCGCCACGGCGAGACGGCGCCGGCGGGCCGTTCGGTGCTGCAGGACGTGCAGCGCTGGGTGGCCGCGCAGCCGGGGCTCGATCACAGCGTGGGGAGCCTCGCCGAGCACGCGGGCCTGAGCCCGCGGCATTTCGCGCGGCTGTTTCATGCGGAGGTGGGGGTCACGCCGGCGGCGTGGGTGGAGATGGCGCGCGTGACGGCGGCGCGCGCGCTGATCGAGACGGCCGGCGATGCGCCCAAGCAGGTGGCCGCTAAATGCGGCTTCGCCAATGCGGATGTGCTGCGCCGTGCGTTCGTCAGGCACGTGGGCGTGACGCCGGCCGAGTATCGCAAGCGTTACCGGCGCGAGGCGGACTGAGAGGTCAGCCTCGCGACGTTGGCGTTGGCGTTGGCGTTGGCGTTGGCGTTGGCGTTGGCGTTGGCGTTGGCGTTGGCGTTGGCGTTGGCGTTGGCGTTGGCGTTGGCATCAAGTCGCGCTGGTCCCGCGGCAGCGCCAGCGGCGTTGCCGCACCGGTTCGGCCGCCACCACTTCCGTCACGTTGCGCCACCAGCGTTCGCCGCGATGCGGCGCGGCCAGGTCGAGCCGCTCGCCCATGCGTGGCGTGGCGAGCGGAATGCCGCGCGCGGCCGCCAGGCCGAACACGCGCTCGAACGGGTCCTGCCAGCGGTGCATCGCCAGATCGAACGTGCCGTTGTGCACCGGCATCAGCCAGCGTCCGCCCAGATCCTGGTGCGCCTGCACCGTCTGCTCGGGCTGCATGTGCACGTACGGCCATTGCGCGTCGTAGGCGCCGGTTTCGAGCAGCGTCACGTCGAACGGGCCGTAACGTTCACCGATCTCGCGGAAGCCGTCGAAATAGCCGGTGTCGCCGCTGAAGAACACCCGCAGGTCGCCGTCGATGATCGTCCACGAGGCCCACAGCGTGCTGTCGCTGTCGAACAGGCTGCGGCCCGAAAAGTGCTGCGCCGGGGTAGCCGTGAACGCGATGCCGTGCAGTTCCGTGCCCTGCCACCAATCGAACTGGCGCACCTTGGCCGCGTCGACGCCCCATTCGATCAGGCGATCGCCCACGCCGAGCGGCGTCAGGAACACCTCGGTAGTGGCGGCCAGCGTCAGCACGGTGTCGCGGTCGAGGTGATCGTAATGGTCGTGCGAGAGGATCACGCCGGCCAGCGGCGGCAGGTCGGCCAGCGCGATCGGCGGTGCGTGGAAGCGCTTCGGCCCCATGTTGCGGAACGGCGAGGCGCGCTCGGCGAACACCGGATCGGTCAGCCAGAACTGGCCGCGCAGCTTCAGCAGCATCGTGGAATGGCCGAGGCGGTAGAGGCTGCGGTCGGGCGCGGCGTCGAGCGCCTCGCGCGTGAGCGGATCCACCGGCAGCGTGCCGGCCGGCGCGGTGCCGCCCGGCTTGTTGACGAGCATGTTCCAGGCGATCGACACCATCTTGCCCATGCCCTCGGCCGGGCGCGGCCGCACGTTGCGGAAGCGCTCGCCGTCATGCTGCGGCGAGCCGGCCGACATTGCGCGGCCTCGGCGCGCGGCGGCGAAGCCCAGCGTGCGGCTGAACCATTGGGAGAGCGAAGTCATCGGGATCCGTCCGGAATCGAAAAGTAGACTCGCTAGTGTAGTTTGTTTCCGGGAAAAGTAAACCGGGCAGTGTAAAATTCGCCCATGGACTCCAATGCTTCCCCGACCCGCCTGACCGACCGCAAACGCGCCGCCATCGTCGGCGCGGCGATCGACGAATTCCTGTCGGCCGGCTACGACGCCACCAGCATGGATCGCATCGCCGCCAGCGCGCAGGTGTCGAAGCGCACCGTCTACAACCACTTCCCGAGCAAGGAGGCGCTGTTCGCGGCGATCCTGCACCGGCTGTGGGATTCGACGCGCGCCGGCGACGCGCCCGTCTACCGCGCCGACGCGCCGCTGCGCGGCCAGTTGATCGAGCTGCTGATGCGCAAGCTGCGCCTGCTCAGCGACGACACGTTCCTGTCGCTGGTGCGCGTGGCGATCGCCGCCGCGATCCATTCGCCCGAACAGGCACGCGAGATGGTGTCGCGGCTCGGCGAGCGCGAGGAGGATCTCGGCGCGTGGATTCGCGCGGCCGCGGCCGACGGGCGCTTGAGCGTGGATGACCCGCGTTTCGCGTCGGAGCAGTTGCAGGGGCTCGTGAAATCGTTCGCGTTCTGGCCGCAGGTGGCGATGGGCCAGCCGGCCGTCGCCGGCCCGGCGCAGCGCGTGCTGGCCGAATCGGCCGCCGACATGTTTCTGGCGCGCTATGCGCGGGGGGATGCCGGGCGGGATTGATGCGCGGCGTCGCGGTTCAGTGGTCCACGGATGTGGTTCACGGCTTGTGGTGCGAGATGCGAGATGCGTGGCTCGCGGCTCGCGCTTTTCGGCTTTTCGGCTTTTCGGCTTTTCGGCTTTTCGGCTTTTCGGCTTTTCGGCTTTGCGACTTGCGACTTGCGACTTGCGACTTGCGACTTGCGACTTGCGACTTGCGACTTGCGACTTGCGACTTGCGACTTGCGACTTGCGACTTGCGACTTGCGGCTTGCGGCTTGCAGCTCGCAGCTTGTAGTTCACGCCGCCCGCCCGCACAATCGCCCTCACAGTTCACCCGCTCACGGCCTTGCTCATGGTTGATCTGCATTCCTCGCGATTTGTCGGCGTGCTGCTGGCCGCCGGCCTCGGCACCCGTTTCGACCCTTCCGGGCAGGACAGCAAGCTGCTCGCCGCCTTGCCCGACGGCACGCCCGTGGCGCTGGCCGCCGCGCGCCGGCTGCGCGCCGTGATTCCCGACGTGATCGCCGTGGTGCGCCCCGGCGCGGACGTGCTGGCCGAGCGGCTCGCGATCGTCGGCTGCCGCGTACTGGTGGCCGGCGAGGCCGTGCAGGGCATGGGCGCGAGCCTGGCCGCCGCGGTGCGCG
>NZ_BAAILN010000136.1:136027-161612 GCF_054589155.1 Burkholderia sp. 3C | reverse complement strand
GTGGCCAGCGAGCTGGCCAGCGGCCGCGCCACCATTGCCGCGCCGTGGTTCGACGGCCAGCGTGGCCATCCGGTCGGCTTCGCGGCCGTGCATCGCGACGCGCTGGCCGCGCTCGACGGCGATGCCGGGGCACGCGCGCTGCTCGTCGCGCACGAGGTGGCGCGGGTCGAAGTAGACGATCCCGGCGTGTTGCGCGATGTCGATACACGCGACGATCTGGCCGCGCCGCCGGGCGCCTGACGCGTTCAGCAGAGGCCGCTCAACCGACACCGCACTAGGCCGAGTTGACCAACCAGGCGTCGCGACCACCCGCCCCCACCGCGTTCAGCGCTTGCCGCCCAGCGGAAACCGCGCCTCCGGCAAGCCGCGATAACCCGTCGCCGCCACAAACACCCCGCCCGCGTGCGGATCGTCGCGCAGCGCCGCCGCATCGAGCCCTTCACGCGCGCTCGTCACGTACAAGGTGTTCCAGCCCTCCCCCTCGTCAGGCCCCTCGCTCGCCCGCTCGGGCGCCGGCCCCAGCGACGGGCAACTCGGCTGCGCCGTCGGCACCACGATGCGATCCGTCTCCACGCCGTTCTCGTCGTAGCGCACCACGCGCGCGCCGCCCCATTGCGCGTTCCACAGGCCGCCGGCCGCGTCGACGGTGGAGCCGTCCGGGCCGCCGGTCGGATCGGTCAGCGCCACGAACGGCCGCACGTTCGCCACCGGGCCGTCGGCGCGGTAGTCGCACACCATGATCTGGCGCGTGGGCGTGTCGCAGAAATACATGCGCGTGCCGTCCGGCGAGAATGCGATGCTGTTGGCGATCGCCGCCGGCGGCAGCGCGAGCCGTTCGAGCGAGCGGTCGGCGTTCAGGCGATAGAAGCCGGTGGACGCCTCCAGCGGCTCGTGCTCGTCCTTCATGCCGAACACGAGGTTGCCGGCGCGATCGCAGCGGCCGTCGTTGATGCGCGAGCGCTCGCCCGGCTCGACCTCGGCCAGCCGCTCGAAACGGCCGCTGCGCAGGTCGAACAGCGCCAGATGCGTGGCCAGCCCCACCACCAGCACATCGGGGTCGTCGCTCAGCGCGAAGCAGCCGAGCCGCTCGGGCATCGCCCAGCTTTCGGTGTCCTGCGCCGCGCCGGGGCGGTGACGCCACAGGCGCGCGCCTTCGATATCGGTCCAGTAGAACGCGTGCGTCAGCCCGCACCAGGTGGCGCATTCGCCGAGCACGTGGCGGCTGTCCACCAGCAGCGTCGCGGCCGGCGCGCCGGCGGATCGGATCGGGTCGTTCGAGGCATTGAGGGCGTTCGGATCGGTCATCGGATGGGGTGAAATCTCGGATCGGAAATCGGAAAAAGGAAAACGCCGCGCGGCGGCGCGGCCGTTCCGCTCTGATACACGCTCCGGCCCGGAAACGCAAAACGGCACGCGCGCGGCCCAGATAGTGAGCGGCCGTGGGCCATCCACCCACGCACCCACCCCTGCCGCGTCCGGCAACGCCGGACGATTCGCGCTAACCTGTCGGGCCTCACGCATTGACCGCAGGATTTCCGCCATGTCCCAACAAGCCCTGACCATCGATTTCGTCTCCGACGTCGCCTGCCCGTGGTGCGCGGTCGGCCTGTCGTCGCTGCTGCTCGCGCTGGAGCGCATCGGCGACGACGCCAAAGTGCAGATCGGCATGCATCCGTTCGAACTGAACCCGGACATGAAGCCGGAAGGCGAATCGATCGTCGGCTATCTCGGCAAGAAATACGGTCGCACGCCCGAGCAGATCGCCGAATCGCAGGAGATGCTGCGCGAGCGCGGTGCGGCGGTGGGCTTCACGTTCGGCAAGCGCGAATATGTCTACAACACGTTCGACGCACATCGCCTGCTGCACTGGGCCGGGCTCGAAGGCCGCCAACTGGAGCTGAAGCTCGCGCTGCTGCGCGCGTATCACGGCGAAGGCCGGGCCACCAACGATCCCGACGTGCTGGTGGCCGCCGCGCAATCGGCCGGGCTGGACGCCGAGCGCGCCCGCTCCGTGCTGGCCGGCGGCGACTACGCCGACGAGGTGCGTGCGGCCGAGCGCGAATCGCAATCGATCGGCATCACGTCGGTGCCGTCGATCATCTTCAACGAACGCTATCTGGTGACGGGCGGCCAGCCGGTCGAGGCGTTCGAAGGCGCGATCCGCCAGATCCTCGAGGAAAGCGCCAAGCCGGCCTGAACGTCGCCGGCGGTGCGGTGCGGTGCCGTGCGCTGTGCTGCACGGCGTGCGTGCACACGTGCGTGGCACCATCGTTTCCGGTGCCGCTGGACCTTTTCAAAGAGCCAGGGCCTCTCTACAGTGAGCGGATTCTGCCACTCACTGCCCGGAGAAACGATGTCCGCCCGCACCAACGAATACGGCCAACCGATCGGCGCTGCCGTCGAAGGCTGGACGCCCCGCCCACTGCCCGCCGCCGTCACGCTCGAAGGCCGCTACTGCCGCCTGGAGCCGCTCGACGCGGCGCGCCACGCCGACGATCTCGCCGCCGCCTACCTGTCCGCCGACGACGGCCGCGACTGGACCTACCTGTTCGTCGGCCCGTTCGCCTCGGCCGAGGCATTCCGCCGCTACGCGGAAACCGCCGAGCGCAGCACCGACCCGCGCCATTACGCCGTGATCGACCGCGCCAGCGGCCGCGCGGTCGGCACGCTGGCGCTGATGCGCCAGGACCCGGTGCACGGCGCGATCGAGGTGGGCAGCGTGACGTTCTCGCCGAAGCTCAAGCAAACGCCGCTGTCCACCGAGGCGCAGTACCTGCTGATGGCCTACGTGTTCGACCAGCTCAACTACCGCCGCTACGAATGGAAGTGCGACAGCCTGAACGCGCCGTCGCGGCGCGCGGCCGAGCGGCTCGGCTTCGAATTCGAGGGGATTTTCCGGCAGGCGGTGGTCTACAAGGGACGTGCGCGCGATACGGCGTGGTACTCGATCGTCGATACGGAATGGCCGCGCTTGAAACAGGCGTTCGCGGCGTGGCTCGCGCCGGAGAATTTCGATGAACAGGGGCGGCAGAAGGCGGGGCTGGCGGGGTTGCGGGGGTGAGGCGGCAAACGACGCGGGAATTGCGGGGAAAACGCATCCATATTTCTCAAATATGGAAACTTAGAGAGCCAACTTAAGATTCGATCTATAATTTCCATATTCGAGAAATATTTTGATCTCAAGCAACCGAGATCTCTTTGTTTTCATATATGGTTAATTATGGCCCGCCATCTTCCCAAACCCGTCGTCACCAGCCCGCTCGCGGCCGATCTGGTCGCGCTCGGCAACGTCGTGCGCAATCGACGCCGTGAGCAATCGATGCGCATCGACGATGCTGCCGCCTTGCTGGGTGTCTCCACGGCAATGCTGTCGCGAATGGAAAACGGCATTCCGGTCGGTTCCGACCGAATGTTCCGCGTACTCGACGGCCTCGGCCTGAATCTGTTCGCCATTCCGAAATCGGAAACGCCGAAAGTCTTCCACGCTCTGCAGCACGACATCCCCGGCTCGTCAGCGGAAGGCGGGCACGCATGAGTCGCCAGCTCGTCGTCGCGACGGATACCGGCATAGTCGGCCAACTCCAGTTCGAGTCGCACGACGAGCGCTTCCTGTTCCGGTACGACGACGCATGGCTGGCACGCGCCGACGCATTCCCGCTTTCCCCACACATTCCGCTCGGCCCCCACGCTCCGGCATCGGGCGTCATGCAACGCTTCCTGTCTAATCTTCTGCCGGAAGGGCGTGCGCTCGATGTCGCCTCGGTCGTCAATCAGATTTCGAAAGACAACGTATTCGGGCTGGTGCATGTGTTGGGCAGAGAGCCAGTCGGTGGCCTCGGTTTCCTGCCCGTTGCCGATGATGGCGCCGCACCGGTACAGAGTCGGGAAGCCGTGCGGCGCGCGATCCCTCATGCCGAACTGAGCGAGCGCATCCGCGATCGCGACACGATCCCGTTCCCGGTTTGGGACCGCAAGGTCCGACTCTCGGTCGCGGGCTATCAGGACAAGCTGCAAGTGCTGATCGAGGGCGAACACATTGCGCTCGCCGATGGCGCACTGAGTTCCACCCATCTCCTCAAGCCGGAATCACGCAATATGTCGACGCCGCACATGGTGGCGAACGAGCATTTCTGCATGACGCTCGCCGCGCGGATGGGCCTGCCCGTGGCGCCCGTCTCGCTGTGGCGGATTCCGGAGCCGCTGCTGCTCGTCGAGCGCTTCGATCGCAGCGTGACGCGCGATCCGACCACGGGCCTCGTGCATACCGTACGCCGTTTGCATGTGATCGATGCGTGCCAGGCACTCGACGCCCCCGTGTCCTATAAATACGAGCGCAATTTCGGCAACAACGAGAGTGTCGCCAATATCCGCGAAGGCGTGAGCTTTGCAACGTTGTTCCCGTTGGCGCGGCAATGCGAAGATCCGGCGCACGCGCGTGCCCTGCTCGTCCGGTGGGCGATGTTCCATCTGCTGATCGGCAACAGCGACGCGCATGGCAAGAATCTGTCGTTCTTCATGCGCCGCTCGGGGCTGGCGCCCGCGCCGTTCTACGACCTCGTATCGGTGAATGTCTATGGCGCCGGCGTCGAGCAGGACATGGCCATGGGTTACGGCGACGCATTTCGCATCGATGACGTGACGGCGTTTGCACTCGCCGATTTCGCGCAGCGCACCGGCATCCCCGCGAGCTATCTGTCGCGCGACCTGCGGCGCATGGCCGACAGCGCGATGAACGCCGCCGCGGAACTGGCCGGCTCCGATATGTATATCGGCGAAGAGCGCATGCTCGTGCGGGAAATCGCCGGCTTCGTCACACGCCAGGCTCAACACCTGCAACACGTGGCGCCGATGATTCCCGCCGCGTTCAAGTCTCTGCTCTAACGCCCCCTCACCGCCCCGCCGCCCGCAACGCGAACTCGAACACAGCCCCGCCGCGCGGCTCGTCCACCAGCCGCGCCTCGCTGCCGTGCAGTTGCAGCATCCGCTGCACCAGCAGCAGCCCCAGCCCGCCGCGATGCGAATCGCCCGAGGCCACCTCCCACGACCCCACCGGCCGCCGGAACAGCGATTCGCGCAGGCCCGGCGGCACGCCCGGGCCGGTATCGCGCACCGTGACCACCACCGCGCCGTCGTGCGCCGCCAGCTCGACGGCCACGTGACCACCCTCCGGCGTGTGTCGCAGCGCGTTGTCGAGCAGGTTGGTCAGCACCCGCTCGATCATCCCGAAATCGGCATGCACGTTCGGCAGGCGCGGCTCGATCCGTGCGTCGAGCGTCACGTCGCGCGCCTTCGCGCCCAGCTCGAACTTGGCGAACACGTCCTGCACCAGATCGGCCAGCGAGCCGTCCTCCAGCGCCGGCTGCACGAGCCCCGATTCGAGCCGCGCCAATTCGAACAACGCGCGCGCCAGGCGCCCCACCTTGCCGCTCTGCGCCAGCGCGATCGCGAGGTAACGCTCGCGATCGGCCGCGTCGAGCGTCGCGCCCTTCATGGCCAGCGCTTCCAGATAGCCGTGCAGCGAGGTCAACGGCGTGCGCAGGTCGTGCGACAGGTTCGCGATCAACTCGCGGCGCTGCTGGTCCTGCTGCTTCAGCTCGCGCCATTGCTCGCCGATCCGGTCGGACATCTGCGCGAACGCGGTTTCGAGCACGGCGATCTCGTCGCGCGCGCCGGCCACCGACACATGCGGCAGCGACGGCTGCGCGTCGGGCTCGCCGTTGGCGTCGAAGCGGCGGATCGCGTCGGTGAAGCGGCGCAGCGGCCGCGTGATCAGCCCGAACGCGGTCAGCCCCGCCAGCAGCCCGAGCAGCGCCACCAGCGCGATCGACCACAGCGTGGTGCGCAGCACCGAACTGGCCGCGACACGCGCCGCCAGCTCGTCATGCGCCTCGCCGAGCAGCACCACGTAGATATAGCCGGACGGCGGATGCCCCGGCATCTGCAGCGGCGCGGCGCTGAACACCTTGCGCGCGTCGAGGCTGCGCGGATCGTCGCCGAGGATCGGCAGCGGCTGGCCGTCGAGGAAGCGCTTGACCGGCGCGAGATCGACGCGCTCGCGCTTGACGCGGCCCGGCGGCGCGTCGTCGCCGCGAATTTCGCCGGCATTGTCGAGCAGATACACCTCGACGCTCGGGTTCACGCCCATCAGTTGCCCGAACAGCTTGCGCACGGCGTCGGGCCGCAGCCCGTTGTCGTCCATCAGCGAGGCGCTCAGTGCGATATGCCCGGCCAGATCGTGCGAGAGCCGCTGCACGACTTCCTTCTCGTGCATGTCGCTGGCGCGGATCTGGATCCACGCGGACGCGCCGCAGCAGGCCAGCAGCAGCACCGAGAACACCACCGCGAGCCGTTGCGTGAGGGTCAGGCGGCGCATCAGGCGTCCTTGCCGTCGGCGCTGAGCGCCACGCCCGGCGCGACCAGCTTGTAGCCGCGCCCCCAGACGGTGAGGATTCGCGCCGGCTGGGCCGGGTCGGCTTCGATCTTGGCGCGCAGCCGGTTGATATGGGTGTTGACGGTGTGCTCGTAGCCCTCGTGCTGATACCCCCACACGGCGTTGAGCAGGTCGGTGCGCGAGAACGCCTTGCCGGGATGGCGCGCGAAGTGATACAGCAGGTCGAATTCGCGCGGGGTCAGGTCGATCGCGGCGCCGTCCACGGCGGCCTCGCGCGTGAGCGGATCGAGCGCCAGGCCGCCCACGTCCACCCGCCCGGTGTCGGGCCGCGCATCGCGCGACAGCGCCTCGACGCGTCGCAGCAGCGCCTTCACGCGCGCCACCAGTTCGAGCATCGAGAACGGCTTGGCGAGGTAATCGTCCGCGCCGAGTTCGAGGCCGAGGATGCGGTGCACCTCGCTCGAACGCGCGCTGATGATGATGATCGGCGTGTAGCGCTCCATCGCGCGCGCGCGGCGGCAGATTTCGAGGCCGTCGACGCCGGGCAGCATCAGGTCGAGCACCAGCGCGTCCCAATGGCCCTGTTCGAGGCGGCGCAGGCCGTCGTCGCCGTTGGCGCAGTGCACCACCTCGTAGCGCTCGTCGCGCAGGTGCAGCGCGAGCACGTTGGCGATGTCGGCATCGTCTTCGACGATCAGGATGCGTTTTTGTGGGTCCATGGGCAGGGAAGTCGGGCAAGCCGCGCCGGGCGGGCACGGCGGATGCAGCATGAAAAGGCGGCGAACCGGCGCAGCGCGGATGACACCGACGCAACCAAGGCATCGGCCGCCACCGCCGCGCCGCCGGCAGAACGATTCTCGCGCATCGGCGCGGCCGAGTCGTCACGGTTTCGTGAACATTCCGTCCACGGCCGCCGTCGCCGCCGAATTATCACGAAAACTTTAACTTTCCGTGAGGACTTCGCGACCGTCCCGTCATTACGATGAGCGGCATGTCATCCCCCGTCCGACAGGAGTCCAACATGACCAGCCGCCGACGTTTCCTGCTGACCGGCGCCGCATTCGCCGGCGCCGTGGCCGCCCTCACGCGCAACGGCGTGTTCGCGCAACAACCGCCGAAGCTCGCCGCACCGGCCGAACTGACGCTTTCCGACGCCGAATGGCGCAAGCGCCTGACGCCCGCCCAGTATTCCGTGCTGCGCGAGGCGGGTACCGAACGCCCGTACAGCAATCCGCTCAACGACGAGCACCGCTCCGGCACGTTCTCGTGCGCCGGTTGCGCGCTGCCGGTGTTCTCGTCGGCCACCAAGTTCGACAGCCACACCGGCTGGCCGAGCTTCTGGTCGCCGCTCGACCACGCCGTGGTGACCGACACCGACACCTCGTTCGGCATGGTCCGCACCGAAGTGCACTGCCGCCGCTGCGCGGGCCACCTCGGCCATGTGTTCGACGACGGCCCGAAGCCCACCGGCCTGCGCTACTGCATGAACGGCACGGCGATGACGTTCCGCCCCTCGTCGGCCTGAGCGCCGCCTCTCCCCGAAGGACATCCCATCATGTTGCTCGTCATCCTCGCCTATCTCGGCGGCGTGCTCACGATCCTGAGCCCCTGCATCCTGCCGGTGCTGCCGTTCGTGTTCGCCCGCGCCGACAAGCCGTTCATGCGCAACGCGCTGCCGCTGCTGGCCGGCATGGCCGTGACGTTCGCGGGCGTCGCGACGCTGGCCGCCGTGGGCGGCGGCTGGATCGCCCAGGCCAACGAGGCCGGCCGCTGGCTCGCCATCGCGCTGGTCGGCGTGTTCGGCCTGACGCTGCTGTTCCCGCGCCTGGCCGACCATCTGACCCGGCCGCTGGTGGCGCTCGGCAACCGCCTGACCGGCGTGGCCTCCACCGCCAACGACGGGCGCGGCAGCATCGGCGCGTCGCTGCTGCTCGGCGTGGCCACCGGCCTGCTGTGGGCGCCGTGCGCCGGCCCGATCCTCGGCCTGGTGCTGACCGGCGCGGCGTTGCGCGGCGCGAGCGTCGGCACCACGCTGCTGCTGGTCGCCTACGCGGCCGGCGCGGCCACCTCGCTGGCTGCCGCGCTGCTGATCGGCGGCAAGCTGTTCTCGGCGATGAAGCGCTCGCTCGGCGCGGGCGAATGGATCCGCCGCGGGCTCGGCGTGGCGATGCTCGGCGGCGTGGGCGCGATCGCGCTCGGCCTGGATACGGGCGTGCTGACGCAGGTGTCGACGGTCGCCACCGGCGGCCTCGAACAATCGCTGGTGGATCGGCTCGCGCCGCGCAAGACGCCGGGGCAGGCGCCCGGCGATGCGGGCGGCCCGGCGATGATGGCTTCGGGTGATGCAATGCGTGCGGCTGCCGGTGACGGCAACGGCCCGTCGATGATGGCTTCCGGCGACGCCATGCGTGCCGCTGCCGGCGCAGGCAACGGCCCGTCGATGATGGCTTCCGGCGACGCCATGCGCGCCGCTGCCGGCGCAGGCAACGGCCCCTCGATGATGGCTTCCGGCGACGCCATGCGCGCCGCCGCGAACCACACCGCCCCCGACGCCAACCCCAACGCGATGATGTCGGCCGCCACGACCGCCGCCCGCCACGACGCGGCGATGCTGCGCGTCTCCGCGCCGGCGTTGCCGGTCGAGGGCGAGGCGCCGTCGCTGGCCGGCGCGACCCAGTGGCTCAACTCGCCGCCGCTGACCAACGCGTCGCTGCGCGGCAAGGTGGTGCTGGTCGATTTCTGGACCTACTCGTGCATCAACTGCCTGCGCACGCTGCCGTACGTCAAGGCCTGGGCGCGCAAGTACCAGAACGACGGGCTCGTGGTGATCGGCGTGCATGCGCCGGAATTCGCCTTCGAGCGCAATATCGACAACGTCAAGAAGGCCAGCCACGACCTCGGCGTGACCTACCCGGTGGCGATCGACAACGGCTATTCGATCTGGCGCGCATTCAACAACGAATACTGGCCGGCGCATTACTTCATCGACGCGCAAGGCCGCGTGCGCTACCACCACTTCGGCGAAGGCGACTACGCGCAATCCGAGCGCGCGATCCAGCAACTGCTGGTCGAGGCGGGCCACCCCGACGCGGCGCAGGTGCCGCTCGGCCTCGAAGGCGCCGCCGCCAGCGGCGCGCAGGCCGCCGCGGACAGCGCCGACATGCGTTCGCCGGAAACCTACGTGGGCTACGCACGCGCCGACAACTTCGTGTCGCCCGGCGGCCAGTTGCACGACCGCGAGCACGACTACGCGCCGCCCGCGCAGCCCGGCCTCGACGATTGGGGCCTGGCCGGCGCCTGGACGGTCGGCAACGAGCAGGCCACGCTCGCCAAGCCGGGCGGCCGGATCGTCTACCGCTTCCACGCCCGCGACCTGCACCTGGTGCTCGGGCCGGCCAAGAACGGCGCGCCGGTGCGCTTTCGCGTGACGGTCGACGGCACCGCGCCGGGCGCGTCGCACGGCGCCGACGTGGATGCCGACGGCGTCGGCGTGGTCAAGGGCCAGCGCCTGTATCAACTGATTCGCCAGACCGGCCCGGTCGCCGACCACACGTTCTCGATCGAATTTCTCGACCCGGGCGTGCAGGCCTTCGCCTTCACGTTCGGTTGAGCGCCGCACCGCTTACCCATCCGCTACACGACGTTCGCCATTCGACATTGCAAGGAGTCCGCATCATGAAAACGACCCGCTCCGCCGCCGCGCCCCGCTCGCGGCTCCGACTGATCGCCCGCGTCGCCGGCAGCGTTGCCGCCGTGGGTGCGGTGGCCGCCGCCGCGTTCGGCTGGCAGCCGGCCGCGCTGGCCGACAGCGCCAAGCCGCTGCCCGCGCCGACGCTCGACGAGAAACCCGCCGCCGGGCACACCGAAACCGCCGTGTTCTCGGGCGGCTGCTTCTGGGGTGTGCAGGGGGTGTTCGAGCACGTCGCCGGCGTCAAGCAGGTGGCCGCCGGTTATGCGGGCGGCGCGGCCTCCACCGCGCAGTACGAAACCGTCAGCGAGGGCGACACCGGCCATGCGGAATCGGTGCGGATCGTCTACGACCCGGCGCAGGTCAGCTACGGCCGGCTGCTGCAGATCTTCTTCTCGGTGGCGCACGATCCGACCGAGCTGAACCGCCAGGGCCCCGACACCGGCACGCAATACCGCTCGGCGATCTTCCCGGCCGACGCGCAGCAGCAGTCGATCGCCACCGCCTACATCGCGCAACTGACGAGCGCGCACACGTTCTCGTCGCCGATCGTCACGAAGATCGAGACGGGCAAGCAGTTCTATCCGGCCGAGGGCTATCACCAGGATTTCCTCGTCAACCATCCCGACTATCCGTACATCGTCGTCAACGATCTGCCGAAGGTGGCCGCGCTGAAATCGCAGTATCCGAAGTGGTATGTGACCGCGCCGGTGCTGTACGCGAAGAACGGCGGCGGCGCGTAAGCGCCGGTGAAGGCGCGATGCGCGGCGGCTCAAGCCGCGCGTGTCGCGCCGGGGCTTATTGAGCGGCTGCCGCCGGTTGCTGCGACGCCAGCGCCGGCAACGCCGCCAGCATCCCGTCGCGCGCGCGGAACCCGGCCGGCGCATCGTGCGGCGCATCGTCCTGGATCAGCCGCGCGAACACCACCTTGCGCGAGCCGAGCGTCGCCCAGCCGACGAACCAGCCGTAGGCGTGCGCGCGGTCGAACCGGCCGTCGTCGCCGGGCGAACTCGTGCCGGTCTTGCCGTGCACGACCCAGCCGCCCGGCTGCGCGTCGATGCGCGTGATGCGCTCGGTCATGTCGAATGCCTGCGCGCTGACCGGCAGCGTGCGATTGACGATGCCGCGCAGGAAGGCGACCTGCTCGACCGGCGAGATCCGCAGCGTGCCGGCATTCCACGCGCCGCGCATGCCGCTGAATTCGCCGGGGCCGAGCGTCACGTCGGCGTTGCCGAAGCCGAGCCGCCGCGTGTATTGCGCGAAACGCGCCTGGCCGAGCGCCTCGGTGATCCGTTGCGAATACCAGAACACCGAATAGCGAATCCAGCGCTCGGGATCGGTCGGCTGCTGCCAGGCTGCGCCGCCCCAGTCCGGATAACCGGCGCGAAACGGCAACTGCGGCGTGTGCGCGTTCTTCAGCACACCGGCATCGAAGCCCATCAGGCTCAACGCGATCTTGAACGTCGAGGCGGGTGTCACGCGCGCCTGACATGCATCGCCCTGCTCGGCCAGCATGGCGCCGGTGGCGGCGTCGGCCACCAGCGTGCAGAGCGTGCGGGAATCGGCATGAGCCGGCGCCGGAAGCGGCGCGGCGGCGTGGGTGACGACGGCCGCTGCCGTCGCCGCGAGCATCGCGACGACGATCGCCGTGAGGCGGTGCGTCGCGAGCCGGGCCGGTACGTGCACCGGCCGTGAGTTGTCCTGCATGCGTGCCCTCTCTCGTCTTCGTTATGGTTTGGCGCGCGGGCCGCGGCAGGACGTTCGATCGGGAGGGATGACCGGGCCGCGGCGTTGGCGCGCCGCGTAGTGTAGCCCGGTGGCAAAGGACTGGTGCCGTCAGGTCAGGGCAGAACCGGTGACGTACGCTCGATTCGAGCGCGAGCAAGCGCGCCGCGCAGCCGGAGGCAGAGGACCCGCGCCGTCAGGTCAGAACAACACCGGCTGACGCGCGCTCGATTCGAGCGCGAGCAGCGCGGCCTTGCGATCCTTGCCGCCCGCGAAGCCGGTCAGGTCGCCCGAGGTGCCGATCACGCGATGACACGGCGCGACGATCGACAGCGGGTTGCGCCCGTTCGCCGCGCCCACCGCACGCGTGGCGCGATGGTTGCCGACCTGCACGGCGATGTCCCGATAGCTGCGCGTCTCGCCGAACGGGATCGTCAGCAGCGCGTTCCACACGCGCTTCTGGAATTCGGTGCCGTGGAATGCGATGTCGAGATCGAACGCCGTGCGCCGGCCGGCGAAATATTCGTCGAGCTGGCGGGCCGTTTCGACCAGGACCGGATGCGCGTCGTCGTCGCGCAGCGCGCCGACCTTCACGCGCGTGGGCCGGTCGTTGTCCCAGAGGATCGCGATCAGCTTGCCGTCACGCGCGACGAGCGTCAGCTCGCCCACCGGCGACGGGATGCGTTTACACACTTGCGACATCCTGTTTCTCCTGTCCCTGCTTATGCTTCCGATGCGTGCCAGTGTAACGGCAAGCCGTGCATCCCACCTGCCGATGCTTGCGGTCGAATTCGCGCCGACGCGGCGCGTGCTCCCGATTACGACACGTCATCAGACCCTGCCATAATGGCCGGCCCCACATTCCGCCCGCGCCTTGCGCGGCGCTTTCATCGCTTACACGAAGCACCGGACTCACCATGTCGCACGAACACGCTCCCCACGATCACGCCGTCGAACACGCCGCCCATGCGGGCGATCCGCTCTCGCGCTGGGTGGCGGTCTTCACGGCGATCCTCGCCGCGCTGGCCAGCCTGCTCCACTACGAGGAAGGCGTCCTGCAAACCCAGGCGCTGATGTACAAGAACAATGCCGTGCTGCTGCAAAGCAAGGCCAGCGATCAATGGAATCTCTATCAGGCTCAGTCGAACAAGGGCCACCTGATGGAACTGGCCGCCGAGCTGGCCGGCCCCGAGAAGCAGGCGCGCTTCAAAGACCAGATCGACAAGTACAACGCGCGCAAGAAGGACATCGCCGAAAAGGCCAAGGCGCTCGAACAACAGGTCGAGGAAGCGAACCGCCAGTCGGAATCGAAGGAGCATCCGCAGCACCTGTTCGGGCAGGCGCTGGCGCTGATCAGCGCGGCGATCTCGCTGGCGGCCATCACCTCGCTGACGGGCAGCCGCCGGCTGTTCGTGGTGGTCGCGCTGGCGGGGCTGGCCGGGGTGGGCGTGTCGATCACGGCGTTTCTGCATATCTGAGCGTCAAGGCGCGTTGAAACGGCCGGGAACGGCGGGCTTCGGCTCGTGGTTCCCGGCCGTTTGTCGTTGTGGCGCGCCTTTTCATTTGGACCGACCATAAAAATATATTTTAATGACTCGTCCAAAGCTATTTTCCGACCGATTTCTCCGTACCCCGACCTGCATCGCGCTGCCGCCTCGATCCTTTCCTCACTTTTTCTAGAAAATAAAATCCAATAAAATCAACAATCATTACGCAATTTCAAACTCACCAAAGGGAAAACCCGCCCCTCCCACCCCTCGCCTCCTCAGCCATTCGCCATTAGGATGGCGTCTGGCCCACTGGTCCGGCCAATTTGTCGCCGGGCCGCAACCGGACACGAACAGGAGACACGATGAGACTCGAAGGCAAGGTAGCCGTCGTCACGGCGGCGGGCGCAGGCATCGGGCAGGCGGCGGTGCTCGCGCTGGCTCGCGAGGGTGCGCAAGTCTGGGCGACCGACGTGAAGCCGGAACTGCTGCGCGCGTTCGAAGGCGTCGCCAACGTGCACACCGCGCCGCTCGACGTGATGAACCGCGCCGCGATCGACGCGTTCTTCGGCGGCCTGCCGCGCACCGACGTGCTGTTCAACTGCGCCGGCTTCGTCCACAACGGCACCATCCTCGAAGCCAGCGATGACGACTGGGCGTTCGCCTTCGATCTGAACGTGCGCTCGATGTTCTGGACGATCCGCGCCGCGCTGCCGTCGATGCTCGAGAACGGCGGCGGCAGCATCGTCAACATGGCCAGCGTCGCGAGCAGCATCCGCGGGCTGCCGAACCGCTTCGTCTACGGCGCGTCGAAGGCGGCCGTGATCGGCCTGACCAAGGCCGTCGCCGCCGATTACGTGCTGCAGGGCGTGCGCTGCAACGCCATCTCGCCCGGCACCGTCGACACGCCGTCGCTCGCACAGCGCATCAATGCCTACGACGACCCGGTGGCCGCGCGCGCCGCGTTCGTCGCGCGCCAGCCGATGGGCCGCATCGCGCGCGCCGAGGAAATCGCGCCGATCGTCACGTTCCTCGCCAGCGACGACGCCGCGTTCGTCACCGGCCAGACCTATTCGGTCGACGGCGGCATGACCATCTGATCCGCCGTCTCCGTTTCAACGCTCAACCCTCGACCCGATTCATCAGGAGCCCTCACCCATGAAACTCGCCCGTTATGGCCAGCCCGGCAGCGAAAAGCCGGCCCTCGTCGATCAGGACGGCAAGCTGCGCGACCTGAGCGGCGTGATCGCCGACATCACGCCCGCCACGCTCGACGAGGCGACGCTCGCCAAGCTGCGCGCGCTCGACATCGCCTCGCTGCCCGTCGTCGACGGCG
This sequence comes from Burkholderia sp. 3C, assembly GCF_054589155.1. Classification (NCBI taxonomy): domain Bacteria; kingdom Pseudomonadati; phylum Pseudomonadota; class Betaproteobacteria; order Burkholderiales; family Burkholderiaceae; genus Burkholderia; species Burkholderia sp. 3C. The sequence goes on along the minus strand of NZ_BAAILN010000136.1, from coordinate 146,985 downwards.
CGCCGCGCTACGGCTGCCCGGTCGCCAACATCGGCAAATTCCTGGCGATCGGCCTGAACTACTCGGATCACGCCGCCGAATCGAACATGCCGGTGCCGAAAGAGCCGATCGTGTTCACCAAGGCCACCTCGTGCATCCAGGGGCCGAACGATCCGGTCATGCTGCCGCGCGGTTCGGAAAAGACCGACTGGGAAGTCGAACTCGGCATCGTGATCGGCCGCACGGCGCGCTACGTCGAGCGCGATCAGGCGCTCGACTACGTGGCCGGCTACGTCACGATCAACGACGTCAGCGAGCGCGAATTCCAGCTCGAACGCGGCTCGCAGTGGGACAAGGGCAAGGGTTGCGACACGTTCGGCCCGATCGGCCCGTGGCTCGTGACGCGCGATGAAGTGCCGAACGTGCAGAACCTGGCGATGTGGCTCGAAGTGAACGGCGAGCGCGTGCAGAACGGCAACACCAGCACGATGATCTTCGACGCGGCCGAACTCGTCAGCCACCTGAGCCAGTTCATGACGCTGCTGCCCGGCGACGTGATCACCACCGGCACGCCGCCCGGCGTCGGCCTGGGCATGAAGCCGCCGCGCTTCCTGGCCGCCGGCGACGTCATGAAGCTCGGTATCGAAGGCCTCGGCGAGCAGCAGCAGACGGTCGTGCCGTTCAAGCTGTAAGCGTTCAGCCGCACCCTCCGCCCGCGCCCGGCGGCGGCCTCGCAAGCACGCGGCCGCCGTCGGGCGTTGTCCTATACTGTGCGCCCCGCGCGCCGGTCCGCTCGCGGGCCGCTCACACCGCCCACTCCGCCCATGCCCTTCCAACCGATCGAAACGAAACGGCTCTACAGCCAGATCGCCGCGCAGATCACCGAGCTGATCGACGCCGGCGAATTCATCGTCGGCGAACGGCTGCCGGCCGAACGCGATCTGAGCGCGCGGCTCGGCGTGAGCCGCTCGTCGCTGCGCGAGGCGCTGATCGCGCTGGAGATCGAGGGCACGGTGGAAGTGCGCAGCGGCTCGGGGATCTTCGTCAAGCAGCGCGGCGGAGCCGCGGCGATCGCGGCGGCTTCGGCGAATGCGGTGGCGAATGCGGCAGCGGCCGCCCATGCCGGATCAACCGCGCCCGCGCCGCGCATGCACGCGGTGTCGCCGTTCGACGTGATTCGCGCGCGTGCCTATCTGGAGCCGGAAATCGCCGTGCAGGCGGTGCGTCATGCGTCCGATGCGCAGATCGAAACCGTGCTCGGCTGGCTCGGCAAGCTGCGCGGCAGCAAGGTCGGCGATCCGCAACTGAACGAATACGACCGGCAGTTCCATCTGAGTTTGGCCGAGGCATCCGGCAACAGCGCCTACGTGGTGCTGCTCGATCAATTGTGGATTCACCGCACCACCCCGCTCTACATGACGCTCGAACAGCACTTCTTCAGCGCGCAGTGGTGGGCGGAATCGATGGAAGAGCACGAGGAAATCTACGCCGCGCTCAACGAGCGCGACGTGCGCCGCATCAGCCTCGCGATGGGGCTGCACATGCAGCATGCGGAGCAGCGGCTGGCCGGCCAGTTCAAGTAGGCCGGCCGCCACCACGGGCGTGGCGCCCGTGGCGGGGTCAGGGCAAGTTCAGTGCGAGTGGCGCGGGTTGCCGCGCGTCTCGATCACCTTCAGGTACAGCGTCGCCGGCTCCAGGCAGCCGCCCGTCGACAACTGGCCGACCGTCTGGCGATACAGCTCCTGCCACGGCGTTTGCGCGGGCGGGATCTTGAACTCCGCCGTCTCGCGGCGGCGCGCCAGTTCGGCGTCGTCCACCAGCACATCCACCTTGCGCGAATTCAGATCGACGCGAATCCGGTCGCCCGTGCGCAGCAGCGACAGCCCGCCGCCCACCGCCGCTTCCGGCGACATGTTGAGGATCGACGGGCTCGCCGACGTGCCGCTCTGACGCCCGTCGCCCATCGTCGGCAGCGACGTGATGCCCTCGCGCACCAGCGACACCGGCGGCGCCATGTTGACCACCTCCGCGCTGCCCGGATAACCGACCGTGCCCGCGCCGCGAATCACCAGGATGCAGTGCTGATCGATTTCAAGCGCCGGATCGTTGATGCGCGCGTGGTAATCCTCGGGGCCGTCGAACACGATCGCGCGCGCCTCGAACGCGTTCTCCGAGCCGGGTTCGCTCAGGTAGGTCTGGCGGAACGCCTCGCCCACCACCGACATCTTCATGATCGCGCTGTCGAAGAAGTTGCCCGACAGCACGATGAAGCCCGCGCCGTGCTTGAGCGGTTCTTCCGTACTGCGAATCACGTCGCGATCGGAGGTGGCCGAGCGATCCGCGATCTCGCCGATCGTGCCGCCCGACACCGTCAGGCAATCGCGATGCACGAGGCCCGCCTTCGACAGTTCGTGGAACACCGCCGGCACGCCGCCCGCGCGGTGGAAACTCTCGCCCAGGTAATCGCCGGCCGGCATGCAGTTGACGATCAGCGGCACCGCTTCGCCCAGGCGCTGCCAGTCGTCGAGCGACAGTTCGACGCCGATGTGACGCGCGATCGCGATCAAATGCGGCGGGCAGTTGCTCGATGCGCCGAGCGCCGACGCGATCACGATCGCGTTCTCGAACGCCGCCTTGGTCATGATCTGCGACGGGCGCACGTCCTCGCGCACCAGATCGACGATCCGCTTGCCCGTCGTATAGGCCATCTGGCCACGCTCGCGATAGGCCGCGGGAATGCTCGCGCAGCCCGGCAGCGACATGCCGAGCGCTTCGGCCAGGCTGTTCATCGACAGCGCCGTGCCCATCGTGTTGCAGTGGCCGATCGACGGCGACGAGGCCGTGGTCAGTTCCATGAAGCCTTCGTAATCGATCTCGCCCGTCGCCAGCAGGTTGCGCGCGTGCCAGATCACCGTGCCCGAGCCGACCCGCTTGCCCTGGTGCCAGCCGTCCAGCATCGGGCCGCCCGACAGCACGATGGCCGGCATGTCGACCGTGGCGGCCGCCATCAGGCAGGCCGGCGTGGTCTTGTCGCAGCCGGTGGTCAGCACCACGCCGTCGAGCGGGAAGCCGTGCAGCACTTCGACCAGGCCGAGATAGGCCAGATTGCGGTCGAGCGCGGCCGTGGGCCGGCGGCTTTGCTCGGCCAGCGGATGCACCGGGAATTCCATCGGAATGCCGCCCGCGTCGCGGATGCCGGCCTTGGTGCGCTCCGCCAGCGCGATGTGATGGCGGTTGCAGGGCGCGAGATCGCTGCCCGTCTGCGCGATGCCGATGATCGGGCGGCCCGACTGGATTTCCTCGCGCGTGAGGCCGTAGTTCATGAAGCGCTCGACGTAGAGCGCGGTCATGTCGGCATGCGAGGGATCGTCGAACCACTCCTGGCTGCGCAGGCGGCGGGGGGGATTGTGGGGCATCGCGTTCTCCTGTCTCGATCGTTGTGACCTTGCGGGGGTGGGCGGCTCGCTGGGGGCTGGGCTTGCGCTTGCCTGTGTTGAATCCCGGCGGGCGGCTGGGGCCGCTAGTGTCTCTTCTGGGGGCGGTTACCAGGCCGAAAGGCGGTGGGTTGCCAGGGATTGGTTATCGGTATCCATAAGCGATGGTAGCACGGGAAATGGGCGACGGAGTAGATAGGGGCACTGCGTCGTTTCGATCGAAACGACCGTTATTCGAAGCGGCTTCGGCGGCCAGTCGACGCGCGCCGAGGTGGTTCGTCGCCTTCGCTGCCCTGACGGAAAGGAATTGCTGCGGGCCCCTTAAAATTGCGGCGGAGAATCTGCATTGGACTGAAGCAGCACAAACAAAGTGGATCGAGCCGCCCCACGGCCGCGGACGACACAAGCAAAATGACCGTGTGCGCTCGACAAATGGATCGAGTCGCTTCCGCCAAACCCACACCGCCCATCCGCATGCCCCGCCCCATCCCCGACCTCCCCGCCCTGAAAGCCCACCTCCACGCGCTCTTCAACGACCCGACCATCGTCTTCACCGACTACGCCCATTACGGCGTCGTCTTCGACGTGCCCGGCAAGGCCAAGGATTGCAAGGCCGCCTTGCTGGCCCGCACCGACCCGTCGCTCTGGGACGGTGAGGCCGGGAACTGGTTCTATCGCTGCGAGGCGGAAAACTGGCTGCTGACGCTGCGTTCCGTGCCGCACGCCGTCTGGTGCATGGCCACCGTGATGTCCCTGCATTCCAAACACCTCGAACAATTCGAAGTCACGCCCGAACAGCAAGCCGACATCGACGCCGACGTCGACAAGACGCCGCGCGAACCGGAGTAACGCTCGCGTCGCCTCGCCCGGGAGGCGTGCGGCCCCTTCGACAATCGCGGAATAAAACCCGCCGCTGCGCTGTTCTGGATGCATCGACCACCCTTGTCGAGCGCTGACCGGCTTCCGGTATCGAGCCGATACCGCACGGCGTTCGCGATTTCGAGGAGCATCCAGACAATGCCATTCGTTGCCACGCCGCCGCTCGATTACTACTACTTGCACGGCTACAAGATCATGAACCAGTTCTATCGGATCATGGCCGCGCAGCCTCAGTACAAATACATGGTCGATCAGGCGCTCACCAACGGGAATAACGTTGCGTTCAACAGCGTCATCACGAAAGTGCTGATGGATCTGAAAAAAGATCCCAAAGGCTGGGAGTTGATGAAAATCGACGAACAGATGATGACCGCCATCATGCAGGATGACGCCTCCGCCGATCACCGCGAATTGATATCGGCACTCGGGCCGGGTCCGAACGTTCCCAGCGAACGTCAAATCATGCAGGACTACCGGCAGCAAGCGGCGACCCGCTTGTCCGATCTGGTCGATTTGCTGGAAGACACCAAAGGCGCGCTCCAGGCGAGGCCGCGGCCGACCGGTTCATGGGTGATCCGCGGCGACTCGGTGGGCATGGTGCAGTACCTGAAAACGCAGGGCATCGCGTTTCCGGATGTCCCGCCGCCGGCCGGTCAATGCTATCGGTTCGACAAGGATTGGCGAACCAACCAATTCTTCTCGACGAGCAGCGGCGACGGGCTCGCGTCGATTGCCGGTGTCTCGCTCGTGTGGATCATGCGGATCGATCCCGCGCGAACCCAGGGGCGGATCGGCGGCGCCTATACGTCGGAGGAAGAGGTGCTGTTTCCGTACGAGGTGCCGTTTCAGTTGGAATGCGGCATCGACGTGGCGTCCGAAGGCGATATCGGCAAGCTGAATCTCGCCTCGTTCAGCCAGCCCGACAACCTGCGCGCGAAGTTGCTGGGCGTTTATCGGGCAAATGCATCCAGGTGGAGTGGGAACAAGGCGCGGTTTCTGGTGGCGAGGGAGACGTCTTGAAAAAAGCCCGGGGTCAAAGCATCGCGCCACCCCCGGGCCTCACCCATCACAAGAGCGCGAATCCGCGCTCGCTCTCAATCCCAATTGCGATGCCCGCGATGCCGCCCATGGTGCCCACGCCCGCCGCGCCGGTAATCGTCCTCATACGAATTCGACCGCGACACGTTCCCGCCGAGCGCCGCCCCCGCGCCGCCACCCAGCGCAGCACCCACCAAGCCCCCCGACCGGCCACCCATCGCATTGCCGGCCGCCGTGCCCGCCCCACCGCCCAACGCGCCGCCGAGAATCGCACCAGTACGCTCGCGGCGGCTCGACGTGATCGCCCCGCCCGCGCCGCCGCCCACCGCGCCACCGATCACGGAGCCGGTGCTGCCGCCCACCGCCCCGCCCAACGCCGCGCCCGCCACGCCGCCCAGCGCGCCACCGAGCGCATTGTTCAGGTCGCCGCGCGCAAAGGCCGGCATCGAAGCGGCAACGCCGAGGGCCGCAACCGCGACGAGTTTGATCAGTGTGTTCGCCATCATGGACACCTTTTGTCAGTTGAAGTCTTGCGTGAACAGGGAATGGCACGAAGTCTAGCCAAAACATCGAAAGGTTTATGTAACCAGTAGATTGGTTGTCCGTAAGACCTGTAACCAGGCAATTCGGCGCACGCCCAGCACCCCGCTTCCGCTCTCCCTCGCATCTCTGTAAAAACTACAGACATCGGCCGAACGCGCCCCATAACGGGCATTTCCTGCACGGTGCGGGCGATCCCGGCCAGCCACAGCCCCAGCCCACGGGCCTCCGGCAGCGGGCACGTCCGTTGCGCTCTCCAACGCGCAAGCGGCAACCGCCGCTGTCCACGCGCACCGGACGGTCCAATGGCTTCTGTTCCCGCATCCCCGTTTTCCCCGCATCTGTACTTCCTCGACGCGCGGCTGCTCGGCCCGCTCGACGCCTGGCCCGCCTGGTTCGAGCGCATCGCCTCGCTCGGTTTCGATCACGTGCTGATCGGCGCCTTCAGCGCGGCAGGCAGCGCCGGCCACCCGCGCGTGGTGGCCGATCACGACCGCCCGGCCGACTCGCTCGCCACGGACCTCGACACGGCCGGCGCGCTGGCCCGGCTGGCCGAACAGGCCCGCGAATTCGATCTGAAACTGATGCTCGACGTGACGGTGGACCGCGTCGCGGTGGAGCATCCGCTGCGCAAGACCGCACCCACGTGGTACGTCGAGCGGCACCACGACGACGCCCGCATCGATCCGCGCACGGCGGCCTTCGAGCAGACGGTCGCCTACGCCGACGTGACGCAGCCGGATGTGGCCGACGCGCTGGCCGGCTGGTGGCACGGCCGCTTCGCGACGCTGTCGGCGGCCGGCGTGGCCGGCTTCCTGATCGACGCGCCGCAACGCCTGCCGGCCGCCTGGTGGCGCACCTGGCTCGGCTCGCGCCACGGCGAACTGCACGACGTACGCTGGCTGGCCGGCATCCCCGGCCATGCGCGCGAGGCGCTCGGCGCGTTCGAGGGCGCGGGCTTCGACGGCGTGTTCTCGTCGCTGCGCTGGTGGGACCTGCGCGCGCCCTGGCTGGTGGACGAACACGCGCTGCTGCGCCGGGTCGGCTCGCCGATCGCATTTCCCGACGCGTTCGACGGCCCGCGCCTCGCGCACGACCTGCGCGGCCTGCCGCCCGACGCCGTCGAGCGCGGCTACCGGCGAGCGCTGGAAACGGCCGCCGCGCTGGGTACGGGCTGGCTGGTGCCGATGGGCTTCGAGCGCGGCGTCGCCACGCCGTTGATGACGGCCCACCCGCAGCCGGCGGCGTTTCGCGAGGCGTTCGAGCACGCGCCGTTCGATTTGTCGGAGGCGCTCGCCGAAGCGAACCGCCGCCGCAGCGCCTCGCCGGTGTTCGCGTCGCGCGGCGAGCTGGCGGCACTGAGCGGCGCGGACGCGTCGGCCACGGTGCTGCTGCGCGGCGACGCGCCGTCGCTGGAGCGCGCCGACGACGCGCTGCTGATCGCGCTGAACCCCGAACTCGACGTCACCGCCTCGGTCGATCCGGCCTGTCTGGCCGGCGTGCCGGGCGCGTTCACGCGCTTCGCGCCGCTGTCGGCGGGCCGCCGCGCCAAGACCGCGCCGCTGGGCGCGCTCGCGCTGATGCCGGGCGACGTCACGCTACTGCGCGCGGCGCGCGCGAAACCGGTCAAGCCGGGCAAGGACGCCAAGGCGGACGGCAAGACGGCGAACGCAGCAAGCGACGCCGGGGAAGAAGCCGACACCACCGCCAACACAACCACCGCCGGCGAAGCCAACCGCCGCCGCGCCCGCTCGTCCGCCAACGCCGCCCTGTCCGCCGCGCTCGCCGCCGACCGCATCGCGATCGAGCGCGTCGAACCGAGCGTCGATGGCGGCCGCTTCGCGGCCAAGCGCGTGGTGGGCGAACAGGTGGAAGTGCGCGCGACGCTGATCGCGGACGGCCACGCGAAGCTCGGCGCGGCCGTGGCCTGGCGCGCGGCCGACGAAGCCGCCTGGCGCGAGGCCCCGCTCGCCCCGCTCGGCAACGACCGCTGGCGCGCCTGGATTCCGCTCGACCGGCTCGGCCGCCATCTGTTCCGGGTTCTCGCCTGGCGCGACGACTGGGGCTCGCTGGTGGTGGACATCGGCAAGAAGCACGCGGCCGGGCAGGACATCACGCTCGAACTGCAGGAAGTGCGCGCGTTGCTGGCCGGCGCGCTCGATGGGCTCGATGGAGTCGATACGGGCCGCAAGCGCGGCAAGAACGCCAAGCGCGACGGCGAGGCCCCCGCCAGCGCCAGCGACGCGGCCCTGGCCGACGCCCGCCGTCTCGCCAAGGAATTCGACGCGGCCGACGCCGCCGGCCAGCTCGCGCTGGTGCTGGCCGAGCCGTCGGCGGCGATCTACGCGGCGCTCGGCCGCCGCACCGCGCTGACGCAAGACCCGACCGTCTATCCGATCGAGGCCGAACGGCGCGCGGCGCGCTTCGGCAGCTGGTACGAGATGTTCCCGCGCTCGGCCTCGGACGACGTCAACCGCCACGGCACGTTCGAGGACGTGGCACGCCATCTGCCGCGCATCCGCGAGATGGGCTTCGACGTGCTGTATTTCCCGCCGATCCATCCGATCGGCCTGACCGCGCGCAAGGGCCGCAACAACAGCCTGCGCGCCGGCCCCGAGGACGTGGGCAGCCCCTACGCGATCGGCTCGCCGATCGGTGGCCACGACGAGCTGCATCCGAGCCTCGGCACGCTCGGCGCGTTCCGCACGCTGGTGGCAGCCGCGCATGAGCACGGCATCGAGATCGCGCTCGATTTCGCGGTGCAGTGCTCCCCCGACCACCCGTGGCTCGCGCGCCATCCGGGCTGGTTCGCCTGGCGGCCCGACGGCTCGCTGCGTTTCGCGGAGAACCCGCCGAAGCGCTATCAGGACATCGTCAACCCCGATTTCTACGCGCCGGACGCGATCCCCGAGCTGTGGACGGCGCTGCGCGACGTGATCCTGCATTGGGTGGACGCGGGCGTGAAGCTGTTCCGCGTCGACAACCCGCACACCAAGCCGCTGCCGTTCTGGGCCTGGATGATCGAGGAAGTGCGCACGCGCCATCCCGACGTGGTGTTCCTGTCCGAAGCGTTCACGCGCCCGGCGATGATGTACCGGCTCGCCAAGCTCGGTTTCTCGCAGTCCTACACGTATTTCACGTGGCGCGAGACCAAGCACGAGCTGCGCGAATACCTGACCGAACTGGCCGACGGCCCCGCGCGCGACTTCTTCCGCCCGAACTTCTTCGTCAATACGCCCGACATCAACCCGCACTATCTGCACCACGCGCCGCGCGCGCAATTCGTGATCCGCGCGGCGCTGGCCGCGCTGCTGTCGGGCGTGTGGGGCATGTACAGCGGCTTCGAGATCGGCGAATCGGCGCCGCTGGCCGACGACGGCGAGGAATACCGCGACTCGGAAAAGTACGAACTGCGCGCGCGCGACTGGAAGCAGCCGGGCCACCTGAGCGCGGAAATCGCGCTGCTGAACCGCGTGCGGCGCAGCAACCCGGCGCTGCAGACCCACCTCGGAATCCGCTTCCTCGAGTCGCCCAACGATTCGGTGCTGGTGTTCCGCAAGGCCACGCCAACCGGCGACAACGTGATCGTGGCCGCCGTCAGCCTCGACCCGTGGGCGCCGCAGGCCACCGATTTCATGCTCGACCGTTCGCTTTACGAAACGTGGGGCGTGGCCGAAGGTGCGGCGCTGCGCAGCGTCGATCTGGCCAGCGGCCATACCGGCCACTGGCACGGCACCCGCCAGTACGTGAACCTCGATCCGCACGCGCTGCCGTTCGCGATCTGGCGCATCGCGCCGGACGCCCCGCGCACGCGCGGCGCAACGCCGGGTCATGCCGGCGAGGGAGTCCGCCGATGATCCGCGAAGACAAGCTCGACCCGCTGCAACGCGCCCCGTTCCAGACCACGGCCGGCGCGCCGCGTCGCACCCCGCGCCGCAGCGCCGCGCGCTTTTCCGATCGCGGCGCGCTGACCGGCGATCCGCTCTGGTACAAGGACGCGATCATCTACCAGGTACACGTGAAGTCGTTCTTCGATTCGAACGACGACGGCATCGGCGATTTCCCGGGCCTGATCTCGAAGCTCGACTACATCGCCGCGCTCGGCGTGGACGCGCTGTGGCTGCTGCCGTTCTACCCGTCGCCGCGCCGCGACGACGGCTACGACATCGCCGATTACCGCAACGTCCACCCCGACTACGGCACGCTGGCCGACGTGCGCCGCTTCATCCGCGAGGCGCATGCGCGCGGCATCCGCGTGATCACCGAACTGGTGATCAATCACACCTCGGATCAGCACCCGTGGTTCCAGCGTGCGCGCCAGGCGAAGCCCGGCTCGGTGCATCGCGATTACTACATGTGGTCGGACACGGATACGAAATTCGCCGGCACGCGCATCATCTTCGTCGACACCGAACCGTCGAACTGGACGCACGACCCGGTGGCGGGCCAGTACTACTGGCACCGCTTCTATTCGCACCAGCCCGACCTGAACTTCGACAACCCGGCGGTGGTGCGCGAGGTGCTGCAGGTGATGCGCTTCTGGCTCGACCTCGGCATCGACGGGCTGCGGCTCGACGCGGTGCCGTACCTGGTCGCGCGCGAAGGCACCAGCAACGAGAACCTGCCCGAAACGCACGCAGTCCTGAAGAAGATCCGCGCCGCGATCGACGCCGAGTATCCGAACCGGATGCTGCTGGCGGAGGCCAACCAATGGCCCGAGGACGTTCAGGAGTACTTCGGCCACGAAGACGAATGCCACATGGCGTTCCACTTCCCGCTGATGCCGCGCATCTACATGTCGATCGCGAGCGAGGATCGCTTCCCGATCATCGACATCATGCGGCAGACGCCCGAACTCGCGCCGAGCAGCCAATGGGCGATCTTCCTGCGCAATCACGACGAACTGACGCTGGAGATGGTGACCGAGGATGAGCGCGACATGCTCTGGAACACCTACGCGAGCGAGCGCCGCGCGCGCCTGAACCTCGGCATCCGCCGCCGTCTCGCACCGCTGATGGAGCGCGACCGGCGTCGCATCGAGCTGATCAATTCGCTGCTGCTGTCGATGCCGGGCACCCCGGTGATCTA
>NZ_BAAILN010000136.1:122737-135918 GCF_054589155.1 Burkholderia sp. 3C | reverse complement strand
GACGGCGTGCGCACGCCGATGCAGTGGTCGGCCGACCGCAACGGCGGCTTCTCGCGCGCCGACCCCGAGCAACTGGTGCTGCCGCCGGTGATGGGCGCGCTGTACGGGTTCGACGCGATCAACGTCGAGGCGCAATCGCGCGACCCGCATTCGCTGCTGAACTGGATGCGCCGCATCCTCGCCACGCGCCGCGCCACCCAGGTGTTCGGGCGCGGCACGCTGCGCTTCCTGCGCCCCGAGAACCGCAAGATCCTCGCCTATCTGCGCGAACTGCCCGACGCCACGCCGGTGCTGTGCGTGGCGAACCTGTCGCGCACGTCGCAGGCGGTCGAGATCGACCTGTCCGAGTTCGCGGGCAGCGTGCCGGTGGAGATGACCTCCGATTCGCCGTTTCCGGCGATCGGCGAGCTGCCTTACTTGCTGACGTTCCCGCCCTACGGCTTCCTGTGGTTCGCGCTGACGCCGCACGGCGCCGAGCCGGCGTGGCATCGCCCGCACGCCGAGCCGCTGCCCGAATACACCACGCTGGTGATGCGGCGCGGCGACGCGCACCCGGCCGCGCCGCTGCTGGCGTCGCTCGAAACCGAGGTGCTGCCGCACTGGCTGGCGCTGCGCCGCTGGTTCGCCTCGAAGGATCGCACGCTCGACGGCGCGCGCTTCGATTGCGTGACGCCGATCCCCGGCGAGGCGTTTCAGTACGCCGAAGTGGTGGCGCGCTCGGACGGCCGCGAGGAACGCTACGTGGTGCCGCTCGCTGCCGCCTGGGGCGATGAGACGCCGCATCCGCTGTTCATGCGGCTCGCGCTGGCGCGCGTGCGGCGCGGCCCGACGGTCGGCTACCTGACCGATGCGTTCGCGCTGCCCGGCTTCGCGCACAGCCTGCTGCGCAAGCTGGCCGAGCAGGCCAGCGTGCCGCTCACGGGCGGCGGCACGCTGAGGTTCCTGCCGGAGCCGTCGCTCGACGACTACCGGGCCACGCTGGGCGACGCCCCCGAGATTCGCTGGCTCGCCGCCGAGCAGAGCAACAGCTCGCTCGTGATCGGCGAGGCGCTGGTGCTGAAGCTGGTGCGGCGCGTGGCGGGCGGCATCCACCCCGAGGCCGAGATGAGCCGGCACCTGACGCGCGCCGGCTACCGCAACGCGCCGGCGCTGGTCGGCGAGGTGCAGCGGGTGGGCGAGGACGGCACGCCGCATACCGTGGCGATCGTGCAGGCCTTCGTCGAGAACCAGGGCGATGCATGGGCCTACTCGCTCGACTTCGTCAAGCGCGCCGTGGGCGACCTCGCGCTGGCCGCGGCCGCCACCTCCGACGACGCCGACGACGCGCTGACCGACTCCGACGAATTCGATGCCTACGCCAATTTCGCCGGCGCGATCGGCACCCGGCTCGGCGAGCTGCACGTGACGCTGGCCGAGCCGTGCGACGACCCGGACATCGCGCCCGAGCGCGCCACGCCGGCCCACGTCGAACGCTGGGCCGGCGACGCCTCGGCGATGGTCCGGCGCGCGCTCGACCTGCTCGCGCCGCGCCTCGACGAACTCGATCCGGCCGCGCGCGACGCCGCGCACACGCTGCTGGCCTCGCGCGACGCGCTGCTCGCGGCGCTGGCCGCGAGCGTGCCGCGCGACCTGGACGCGCTCTGCACGCGCATCCATGGCGATTTCCATCTCGGCCAGGTGCTCAACGTGAACGGCGACGCGATGCTGATCGATTTCGAGGGCGAACCGGCGCGCGCGCTGGACGCGCGCCGCGCCAAGTCGCATCCGCTGCGCGACGTGGCCGGGCTGCTGCGCTCGCTGTCGTATGCGAGCGCGGCCGCGCAGTTCTCGATCGAGAAGTCGCCGCTGCCCACCGCCGACCTGAAGCGCACGCTGTTCGACCGCTTCGGGCAGGCCGCCGCCGACCGCTTCCTCGCCCAGTACCGGCGTGCGATCGAGGCGGCCGCCGAGCCGTTCGTCGCGCCCGACGCGGCGGACCGGCTGCTGATGCTGTTCCTGATCGAGAAGGCCGCCTACGAAATCGGCTACGAAGCCGCCAACCGGCCCGACTGGCTGCGCGTGCCGGTGCTCGGCCTGGCCGGGCTCGCCGCGCAACTGCTCGGCACACCGCCCCCTTCTTCCACTTCCACCCCGCCCTCCCACGCGAAGGACGCCCCATGAGCGAGACGTTGTTCGACCCGGCCGATATCGATGCGCTGCTCGACGCACGCCACCCCGATCCGTTCGCCTGCCTCGGCCCACATCGTGTCGGCGACCGCCGGGTGGTGCGCGCGCTGCTGCCCGGCGCGCATCGCGTGCACGCCGTGGCGCGCGACGGCGGGCGCGTGCTCGGCGAACTCGAACGCGTCGCGCCGGCCGGCTGCTTCGCCGGCACGCTCGATTCCGACGATGCCTACCGGCTGTCGATCGACTGGATGACGGCCACGCAGGATATCGAGGATGCCTACGCATTCGGTCCGCTGCTCGACGAATCGGCGCTCGCGCGCCTGGGCAACGGCGATCCGTTCGCCGTGCTCGACTGCCTCGGCGCACGGCCCGCCACCGTGGACGGCGTGCCCGGCGTGATATTCGCGCTGTGGGCGCCGAGCGCGGCGCGCGTGTCGGTGGTGGGCCAGTTCAATTCCTGGGACGGCCGCCGCCATCCGATGCGGCTGCGCCGCCCGTGGGGCATCTGGGAACTGTTCGTGCCGCGCATCGGCGCGGGCGTGCGCTACAAGTACGAGCTGCGCTCGCACGACGGCCGCGTGATGCCGCTCAAGGCCGACCCGTGCGCGCGCGCCACCGAGACGCCGCCGCTGACCGCCTCGGTGGTGGCCGATCCGGCCGCGCTCACGCGCTTCGCCTGGACCGACGACGACTGGATGCGCCGCCGCGCCGAGACCGACGCGGTGCGCGCGCCGATGTCCGTGTACGAGGTACACCCCGAATCGTGGCAGCGCATCGGCGATCCGCCGCGCTGCCCGACCTGGGACGAACTCGCCGACCGGCTGATCCCCTACGTGGCCGGCATGGGCTTCACGCACGTCGAACTGATGCCGGTGGCCGAATATCCGTTCGGCGGCTCGTGGGGCTATCAGGCGCTCTCGCCGTTCGCGCCGTCGGCGCGCTTCGGCCCGACCGAGGGCCTCTCGCGCTTCGTCGATCGCGCGCATGCGGCCGGCGTCGGCGTGATCGTCGATTGGGTGGCCGCGCACTTCCCGACCGACCCGCACGGCCTCGGCCAGTTCGACGGCAGCGCGCTCTACGAGCACGCCGACCCGCGCGAGGGCTTTCATCCCGACTGGAACACGCTGGTGTACAACCTCGGCCGCCGCGAGGTGAGCGGCTTCCTGATCGCGGCGGCGCTGGCCTTCGTGCGCGATCATCACGTGGACGGCCTGCGCGTGGACGCGGTGGCCTCGATGCTGTATCGCGACTATTCGCGCGCGTCGGGCCAGTGGATTCCGAACCGGCACGGCGGCCGCGAGAACCTCGAATCGATCGCCTTCCTGCGCCTGCTCAACGACACGCTGCACGGCCCCGACGCGCCGCCCGGCGTGCTGACCATCGCCGAGGAATCGACCGCCTGGCCCGGCGTCAGCGCCCCCACCGCAAACGGCGGCCTGGGCTTCGATTTCAAGTGGAACATGGGCTGGATGCACGACACGCTGGCCTATCTGCAGGAGGACCCGCTGCATCGCCGCCATCATCACGAGCGCATGACGTTCGGGCTGGTTTATGCGTTTTCCGAACGGTTCGTGCTGCCGCTTTCGCACGACGAGGTGGTGCACGGCAAGGGCTCGCTGGTCGGGAAGCTTCCCGGCGACGCGTGGCAGCGCTTCGCGACGCTGCGCGCCTATTACGCCTTCATGTGGGCGCATCCCGGCAAGAAGCTGCTGTTCATGGGCGGCGAATTCGCGCAACCCGGCGAGTTCGCGCACGACGGCCAGCCGCCCTGGGAGCTGCTCGACGCGCCCCCGCACCGCGGCGTGCAGCGCCTGGTGCGCGACCTGAACCGGCTCGCCGCCGACGAACCCGCGCTGTATCGGCTCGACAGCCAGCCCGAGGGCTTCGGCTGGCTGATCGGCGACGACGCGGCCAACAGTGTGTACGCGTTCGTGCGCCGCGACGACAGCGGGCGGCGGCTGGTGGCCGTGTGCAACTTCACGCCGGTGCCGCGCGACGACTATCGCATCGGGCTGCCGGCCGGCGGACGATGGTCCGAACTCCTCAATACCGACAGCGCCGCATACGGGGGCACCAATCGCGGCAACGGCGGCGCCGTGCAGGCGGAGGAGATCCCCTCGCATGGCGAACGATGGTCCGCGCAGTTGCGCCTGCCGCCGCTCGCGACGATCTGGCTGCGGCCCGACTGATGCGCGGGAGCGCCGGGTATCGATGCATTCACAACGAACTTAACGACATCAAAAAGGATTCCGCATCATGCGCGCTGCAACCCCCGACCGCCTGGAGCCGGGCAAGCCCTATCCGCTCGGCGCCAAATGGAATGGCCTCGGCATCAACTTCGCGGTATTTTCGGCCCACGCCACACGCATCCAGCTGTGCCTGTTCGACCCCACCGGCCGCAAGGAAATCGCGCGGCTCGACCTGCCCGAATGCACCGATGAAATCTGGCACGGCTATCTGCCCGACGCGCATCCGGGCACGGTGTACGCGTTTCGCGCCGACGGCCCCTATCAGCCGCAACACGGCCATCGCTTCAATTCCACCAAGCTGCTGCTCGATCCGTACGCGCGCAAGCTGATCGGCCAGGTGCGCTGGTCCGATGCGCTGTTCGGCTATCGGCTGCATTCGAACCGCGCCGATCTGTCGATCGATCGCCGCGATTCCGCGCCGGCCATGCCGAAATGCGTGGTGGTGGACGAAACGTTCGACTGGCAGGAGGATCGCCGCCCCGAGGTGCCGTGGTCGAACACGGTGATCTACGAAACCCATGTGCGCGGCGTGTCGATGCGGCGCGACCGGCTGCGCCCGCCCTCGCGCGGCACGTTCGCGGCGCTGGCCTCGCCCGAGTTCATCGATCATCTGCTCAAGATCGGCGTGACCACCATCGAACTGCTGCCGGTGCATGCGTTCCTGAACAGCCGCGAGCTGATCAATGGCGGGCTGCGCAACTACTGGGGCTACGACACGCTGTCGTATTTCGCACCCGAGCCGTCGTACCTGTCGACACGGCGGCTCGACGAGATGCGCATCGCGATCCGCCAGTTGCACGCGGCCGGCATCGAAGTGCTGCTCGATGTGGTCTACAACCACACCTGCGAGGGCAACCAGCTCGGCCCCACGCTGTCGTGGCGCGGCCTCGACAACGCCAGCTACTACCGGCTGCAACCGAACGATCCGCGCTATCACATCGACGAAACCGGCTGCGGCAACACGCTGAATCTCTCGCACCCGCGCGTGCTGCAGATGGTGATGGATTCGCTGCGCTGGTGGAGCACCTCGTTCAATATCGACGGCTTCCGCTTCGACCTCGGCGTCACGCTCGGCCGCGAGCCGGACGGCTATGACCGCGGCTCGGGCTTCTTCGACGCGCTGTGCCAGGACCCGGTGCTCGCCACCCGCAAGCTGATTTCCGAGCCGTGGGACATCGGCCCCGGCGGCTATCAGCTCGGCAATCATCCGGCCGGCTTCGGCGAATGGAACGACCGCTTCCGCGACACCGTGCGCCGCTTCTGGCGCGGCGATGCCGGCATGCGGCCCGAGCTGGCCGCACGGCTGGCCGGCTCGGCCGACCTGTTCAATCACCAGAAACGCCGGCCCTGGGCCTCGGTCAACTTCATCGCCGCGCACGACGGCTTCCCGCTGGCCGACATGGTCGCCTATGCCTCGAAGCACAACGAAGCGAACGGCGAGGACAACCGCGACGGCCGCGACGACAACTGCAGCGCGAACTGGGGCGCGGAAGGCCCGACCGACGATGCCGGCATCAACGAGGTGCGCGCACGCGTGTCGCGCTCGCTGCTGGTCACGCTGTTCGCCGCGCTCGGCACGCCGATGCTGCTCGGCGGCGACGAGTTCGGCCGCACCCAGCAGGGCAACAACAACGCCTATTGCCAGGACAACGAACTGTCGTGGTTCGACTGGGAGCAGGCCAACGGCGAGGCCGGCCGGCAGTTGTCGGCGTTCGTCGGGCGGCTTGCCGCGCTGCGCCGCGAGCATCCGCTGCTGTCGGGCGCGCGCTATCCGGATGGCGACCACGAGGTCGCGCCGGGCCTGCGCGAGATCGACTGGTTCGACGAGCGTGGCGAGAGCCTGTCGGTGCCCGCCTGGGAGGACGGCGAACGCCGCGCCCTGACCATGCGCCGCGTCGGCCCCGACGGCAGCGGCGAAACCGAGGTGCTGCTGCTGATGCTGAACGGCTCCTCGCAACCGCTGCTGTTCGTGCCGCCCGCGCCGGGCCTCGCCTACCTCGTGCTGGCCGACAGCGGCCGGCCCGACGCCGAGCCGGCCGTGCTGCCCGCCGAAGGGATCGAACTGGCCGCGCACGCGGCCGTGATCGCCGCCGCGCGGCTTGGTGCTGCGCAAACCGAAGCGGTCGATCCGGCGCATGCGGACGCCACCGGCGATGCGCTGCCCGAGGATGCCGACGACGAGCCGGAACCCGTCGCGGCCGAGCCGATGCCGCAAACCGACGACGACGCCGAGCCCGAACCGGTCGCGCATCGTCAAGCCCCCCGAACCGATCACGCAGGCCCGCAGGCCGACGCTCACGCCGACGCGCCGCTCGCCACCGAACCGGCCAGCGCCGGGCGTTAGCGCGCCGCCCCCGTTCCCGAGGATTCGACCATGACCGACTCCCTGATTTATCCCGCCGCCCGTCACGCCTACCCGGCCTCGTTCGGCGCCTGCTGCATCGATCCGCGCCGCACCCACTTCCGGCTCTGGGCGCCCGCCTGCCGAACCGTCGAGGTCGAGCTCGACGACGGCGAGCGCCAGGCCAGCGTCGCGATGACGGCCCGCGAAGACGGCTGGTTCGACACCACCGCACCGTTCGGCCCCGGCACGCGCTACCGCTACCGGCTCGATGGCGGCGATGCGGTGCCCGATCCGGCCTCGCGCTTCCAGCCCGACGGCGTGCACGGCCCGAGCGAGGTGATCGACCCGGCCACCTACCGCTGGATGCACGACGACTGGCGCGGCCGGCCGTGGAGCGACACGGTGCTTTACGAGCTGCACGTCGGCGCGCTCGGCGGCTATCGCGGCGTCGAGCGCCGGCTCGGCGAACTGGCCGCGCTCGGCGTGACCGCCATCGAGCTGATGCCGCTGTCGTCGTTTCCCGGCATGCGCAACTGGGGCTACGACGGCGTACTGCCGTTCGCGCCCGCCGCCGCGTACGGCCGCCCCGACGAGCTGAAGGCGCTGATCGACGCCGCGCACGGCCTTGGCCTGCAGGTGTTCCTCGACGTCGTGTACAACCACTTCGGCCCGGACGGCAACTGGCTCGCGCGCTACGCGCCCGGCTTCTTCCGCGAAGGCAGCCACACCGCGTGGGGGCCGGCGATCGATTTTTCGCGCGCCGAGGTGGGCCGCTTCTTCATCGACAACGCGCTGTACTGGCTGGAAGAATTCCGCATCGACGGGCTGCGCCTCGACGCCGTGCATGCGATCGACGACGACGCCTGGCTCGGCGAACTGGCCGCGCGCGTGCGCGCCTACGCGAGCGGCGACCGGCACATCCATCTGGTGCTGGAAAACGAGCGCAACAGCGCGCGGCTGCTGGCCGACGCCGGCTTCGACGCGCAGTGGAACGACGATTTCCACAACAGCCTGCACGTGCTGCTGACCGGCGAGCGCGACGGCTACTACCGCGCCTATGCCGACGCGCCGCTGCAGCGCTTCGCGCGCACGCTGGCGGAGGGCTTCGCGTATCAGGGCGAGCCGTCGCCGTTGCACGACGGCCGGCCGCGCGGCGAGCCGAGCGCGCACCTGCCGCCCACCGCGTTCGTCGCGTTCCTGCAGAACCACGACCAGATCGGCAACCGCGCGTTCGGCGAGCGGCTGCGCGCGCTCGTCAACGACGACGCGCTGCGCGCGGCCACCGCGCTGACGCTGCTCGCGCCTTCGGTGCCGATGCTGTTCATGGGCGAGGAAACCGGCTCGACGCAGCCGTTCCAGTTCTTTACCGATTACACGGGCGAGCTGGCCGACGCCGTGCGCGAGGGCCGCCGCCGCGAATTCGCCGCGTTCCCGGCGTTCGCCAGCGCCGAGCATCGCGACCGGATTCCCGATCCGAACGATCCCGCCACGTTCACGCGCTCGTCGCTGGACGACACCGCCACCGCCGACGACGAAAGCGACGACGCGCGAACCTGGCGCGCGTTCTATCGCGGCGCGCTGACCGTGCGCACCAGCTTCGTGATGCCGCATCTGCCCGGCACGCGCTCCGAGGGCGTGAGCCTGCTGGCGCGCGACGGGCAACAAGCCGCACCTGCACCGGCCGATCCGGCCGCCTATACCGATCGCTCGCGCCTGCCGCTCGACGATCCCGAGCACGACAACGATCGTCAGGAAGCCGCGACCGTTGCGGCCGCAACCAACGCGATGCAAAACCGCAACGGCGGTGACGACACCCCGCCACGCGCACTGATCGCGCGCTGGCGGCTCGGCAACGGCGCGGCCCTCGCGATCGCGCTCAACCTCGACGACGCCGCGATCGCACTGCCCGCCGCGCCGCCCGGCAAGATCGTGTTCGAAACGCCGCCGCGCGTGCGCGACGCGCTCGGCAGCGGGCAGCTCGGCGCGCATGCCTGCATCGCCTGGCTCGACATGCCGGCCGGCGCCCGCCGCGAGGGAGCAGGACGATGAGCACCCCGAACGGAAAATCCGCCGCCTCGCTCGACGCGCTCGCGCGCGCCGCCGGGCTGGAACCCGACTGGATCGACGCGGGCGACGCACCGCAACGTGTTGCCGACGACGCGCTCGCCGTGCTGCTCGATGCGCTCGGCGTGCCGTGCGCGACGCAGGCCGACCGCGAATGGAGCGCGGCGGCGCTGGCCGCGCCGGCCGTGCCGCCGCCGTTGCTGACGGCCGACGCGAGGCAGCCCGTGCCGTGGCCTGCCGCTGCGGGCCACAGCGGCCACGGCTACGTGTTGACGCTAGAAAGCGGCGAACGGATCGGCGGCACGCTGATCGCGGACGCTATCGGCCGCGGCGCGCTGCTGCCCGCCATCGACGTGCCCGGCTATCACACCGTCGAAACCGATTTCGCGAGCCTGACGCTGGCCGTCGCGCCCGCGCGCGGCTGGCGCATCGACGACGCCGCGCAGGCCGCCGGCCGCGCGCGCCCGTTCGGCCTGGCCGCGCAGCTTTACGGCCTGCGCCGCGACGGCGACCTCGGCATCGGCGACACCACGGCGCTGGCGGCGCTCGCCACCGCCGCCGGCCGGCACGGCGCGGACGCGCTCGCGATCAGCCCGACCCACGCCGGCTTCCCGGCCCAGCCCGAGCGCGACAGCCCGTATTCGCCGTCGTCCCGGCGCTGGCACAACCTCGCGTATCTCGATCCCGACGACGTGGCCGGCCCCGAGGCGACGCGCGCCGCGCTCGCCGAAACCGGCCTCGCCGGCCTGGCCGCCGAGTTGAGCGCCGCGCCGCTGGTGGATTGGCCGCGCGCGATGCATCTGAAGCTGCGCGTGCTGCGCGCGCTGTACGAACGTTGGCGTGCGCATCCGTCGTCCGATACGCGGGCGTTCGCGTCGTTCGTCTCCAGCGGCGGCACCTCGCTGTACGGGCAGGCCTGTTTCGATGCGTTGCAGGCGCATGCGATCGACGAACGGCTCGGCTCCGACTGGCGGCGCTGGCCCGCCGAACTGCACGGCCCCGACGCGCCCGCCGTGCGCGCGTTCGCCGCCGCGCACGGCGACGACATCGCGTTCTTCTCGTTCGCGCAGTGGCTGGCCTCGCGCGGCCTGGACGGCGCACAGCGCGCCGCACGGGCCGCCGGCATGTCGATCGGCACCATCGCCGATCTGGCCGTGGGCTGCGCGCCCGACGGCGCCGACGCCTGGGCCGCGCCCGGCACGCTGCTGGCCAACGCCTCGATCGGCGCGCCGCCCGACCTGTTCAATACCCATGGGCAGGCCTGGGGCGTCACCACCTGGACGCCGGCCGCGCTGCGCGCGAACGGCTTCGCGCCGTTCATCGCGTTGCTGCGCGCCGCGTTCGCGCATGCGGGCGGCGTGCGCATCGATCACGTGCTCGGCTTCCAGCGGCTGTGGATCGTGCGCGACGGCACCTCGGCGCGCGATGGCGCCTATCTGCGCTATCCGCTCGACGACCTGCTGCGGCTCGTCGCGCTCGAATCGTCGCGGCACCGCGCGATCGCGATCGGCGAGGATCTCGGCACCGTGCCGGACGGGCTGCGCGACCAGCTTGCCGGGCGGGGCGTGGCCGGCATGCGCGTGCTGTGGTTCGAACGCGATGCGGCCGGCGCGTTCCGGCCGCCCGAGCGCTGGGACCACGACGTGGCGGCGATGCCGTCCACCCACGATCTGCCGACGATCGCGGGCTGGTGGCGCGGCGTCGATCTCGCGTGGCGACGGCACGTCGCGGCGCTCGACCCTGTGGATAACGCCGCCGACGCAAGCCGGCACGACGCGAACGCGCTCGCCGCTGCACCTCGCGCCGACGATCCGACCGACACCTGGCCACCCATGGAACCCGCCGTGAATCATCAAGCCACGCCCGTCTCGCGCGACGCCAACGCTCAGGCATCCGAAGCACCGGCCGGCGAGCGCGACGCCGCCCTGCCCGCCGATCTCGCCGAACGCGCCGCCGATCGCACGCATCTGTGGCACGCGTTGACCATCGCGGGCGTCACGACAGCCGCCACGCCGCCCGCGCCCGATGCGCCGCCAGTGGCCGCCGCGCTCGCCTTCGTCGCGCGCAGCGCCGCCTCGCTCGCGCTGATGCCGCTGGAGGACCTGCTCGCGCTGCCCGCGCAGCCGAATCTGCCCGGGCCGCCCGTGGGCCATCCGAACTGGCGGCGGCGCATGCCGCGCGACACCGCCCACCTGATCGACGACGCGGCCGGCGCCACGCTGGCCGCCGTCGCACTGGCACGACGCACCGGAGGAGCCGGCCGATGAGCGACACCCCGCACCACAACACCCCCGCCCCAGCGGGCCACCCGCGCGCCACGCTGCGCCTGCAACTGCACGCGGGCTTCACGTTCGACGACGCCGCCGCCTACGCGGAGGATTACGCGGCGCTCGGCGTCAGCCATCTGTACCTGTCGCCGATCACGCAGGCCGAGCCGGGCTCGATGCACGGCTACGACACCGTCGACTACGAACGCGTCAGCGAGGAACTCGGCGGCGAACACGGCTTCGTGCGGCTGGTCGGCGCGCTGCGCCGGCACGGCCTCGGCGTCATCGTCGATTTCGTGCCGAACCACATGGGCGTGGGCGGTTCCTCGAACGGCTGGTGGAACGACGTGCTCGAATGGGGGCGGCGCAGCCGCTACGCGCAGCACTTCGACATCGACTGGCATCCGGCCGACCCGTCGCTGCAGGGGCGCGTGCTGCTGCCGTGCCTCGGCCGCCCCTACGGCGAGGCGCTCGCGGCCGGCGACATTGCATTGCAGTACGAACCGATCGACGGCCGCCTGCATATCGTCTGCCCCGGCCGCTCGCTGCCGGTCAATCTGGCCGCCTATCCCGACATCCTGCGCGCCGCGCATCGGCCCGAACTCGATACGCTGGCCGCGCGCTTCGCGCCGCTGGTCGAAGCCTCGCCCGGTGCGCCGCGCATCAGCCTCGCGTTCGAGGCGCTGCGCGAGCATGTGCACGCGCACGGCACGGGTGCGCTCGACGCCGCGCTGCGCCACTACGCGAGCGACACCGAAGCGGGCCGCGCGCGCCTGCACGCCATGCTCGAACGGCAGGCGTACCGGCTCGCGTGGTGGCGCACCGCCAACGACGAGATCAACTGGCGGCGCTTCTTCGACATCGACACGCTGGCGGGCATGCGCGTGGAAGACGAGGCCGTGTTCGACGACGTGCACGCGCTGCTGTTCCGGCTCGTCGATGCGGGGCTGGTGGACGGGGTGCGCATCGATCACGTGGATGGCCTCGCCGACCCGCAAGGCTATTGCCGCCGCCTGCACGAACGGCTCGCCGCGCTGCGCCAGCCCACGCCATACCTGGTGGTCGAGAAGATCCTCGCGCGCGGCGAAACGCTGCCCGCCGACTGGCTGACCGACGGCACCACCGGCTACGACTTCATGAACGACGTGGGCGCGCTGCTGCACGACCCGGCCGGCGAGGCGCCGCTCGCGAAACTGTGGGCCGAGTTGTCGGGCAGCCCCGCCGATTTCACCCAGGAAGCGCTGACCGGCAAGCGCGAGGCCGTGCCGCGTCAGTTGGCCGTCGAGGCCGAGCGCGTGGCGGCGCTGCTGCACGAGATCGCGCGCGGCGATCTGCGCACGCGCGACGTGGCACGCGCGCCGCTGCATCGCGCCGTGGTCGAACTGGCCGTGCAGTTGCCCGTCTATCGGCTCTATCCGGCCGGCGGCGAGCGCGAGCACGACCGGCCGTTCGTCGAGGCCGCGTGGCGCGCCGCGCGCGAGGCCTTGCCGCGCACGGATCGCGACGTGCTCGATCGCGTGCTCGGCTGGCTCGGCTGGCCCGAGATCGTCGGCATCCCTATCGAATCCGAATCTGAATCCGGCCCCGCGCCCGACCCGGCGCTCGCGCTGCGCGCGCAACTCGCGTTCGCGCGGCTCAGTGCGCCGCTCGCCGCCAAGGGTGTGGAGGACACCGCGTGCTATCGCTACGGCCGGCTGCTGTCGCGCAACGAAGTGGGCGCGGACGCCGAGCGTTTCGCCCTCTCACCCGACGCATTCCACGCCTGCAACCTCGAACGCGCGCGGCTCACGCCCGCCACGCTGCTGGCCACCGCCACGCACGACCACAAGCGCGGCGAGGACGTGCGTGCGCGGCTCGCCGTGCTCAGCGAAATTCCGGCGTCGTGGCGCGCGGCCGTCGAGGCCTGGCAGGCGCGCAACGCCGGGCATCGACGCGCGCCCCGCACCGACGCTGACATTAACGCGGCGCTCGCACCGGGGCGCGCCACCGAGGCGATGCTGTACCAGACGCTGGCCGGCTGCTGGCCGCCCACGCTGGCGCCCGACGATGCCGAGGGCCTCGCCGCGTTCGCCGATCGCATCGTCGGCTGGC
>NZ_BAAILN010000136.1:121760-122589 GCF_054589155.1 Burkholderia sp. 3C | reverse complement strand
GTGCGCGAAATCCTGACGCCGCGCGGCGACGACGATTTCGCGCATGCGCTGCACGCGTTCGTGGCGCGCATCGCGCCGGCCGGGGTCGTCAATGCGCTGCTGCAAACCACGCTGCGGATCGTCTCGCCCGGCGTGCCCGATCTCTACCAGGGCACCGATGCCTGGGATTTCAGCCTCGTCGATCCCGACAACCGCCGCGACGTCGCGTTCGCCGAGCGGCGCGCCATGCCGGTGGATGGCGACCTCGCCGGCTATCTGCGCACCTGGCCCGACGCGCGCATCAAGCGCGCGCTGGTCACGCGCCTGCTCGGCCTGCGCGCGCGGCACGCCGCCACGTTCGCGAGCGGCGCATACCTGCCGCTCGCGATCGAAGGCCCGGCGCAGGCGCACGCGATCGCGCTGATGCGGCGCGATGCCGATACCGCGATCCTGGTGGTGGGCGCGCGGCTCGCGCACGGCATGCTGGCCGCCGACGGCACCGGGCCGCGCATCGATCCGCGCCATTGGGGCGACACCGCCGTGGTGCTGCCCGACGATGCCCCGCACGCCTGGCGCGACGCGCTGACCGAGCGCGCGCCGCATGCCGCGCGCGGGCAGCGGCTGCGCCTGGCCGACCTGCTCGCCACGCTGCCAGTGGCCGCGTTGGTGGGCGAGGCATCGGGCGGCGCATCGGGCAAGCCCTGAGCCGATCGGCGCACCGCGCGGCACGTCAATCGTCCGCGCGGGAAAGCAGCACAGTCGGTGCGCCGTTGACACCGATTTCTGGCCGGCCGCTAATAAGCGCTGGCGACGCGCCGGCCCGCATGCATTCGCGGCCGGCGCCGCCCTC